>CAYGBB010000024.1:0-14587 GCA_964347985.1 uncultured Moraxellaceae bacterium | reverse complement strand
CCCCGTGAGTCAGCACGATGAAGAACAAATCGAAAACCTGAAGCGTTTCTGGCAGGACTATGGCACGCCGATTCTGGTGGGTGTGGCGATTGCAGTGTCAGTCTTTGCCGGCTGGCGCTATTGGCAGACGGAAAAGCTGAATGCCTCTACCAAGGCCTCAACGGTATTCCAGGACATGCTGAGTGCGGCGCAGCGCAGTCAGCTTAATCCGGCGGACAAGGCCGCAGATACGGATGTGCAGCGCCTGGCCAAGAGCCTCAAGGATGACTACGCGAATACGCCATATGCGATCAATGCAGCATTGCTGCAGGCCCGTCAGGCCAGCGACCGTGGGGATAACAAAGAGGCTGAAAAGCACTTGCGCTGGGTGCTCGACCAGAAGCCGAGTGAAGGTGTCCGCATTCTCGCGACAACACGTCTTGCTCGTGTACTGGCCGCGCAAAAGCAGTACGACGCCGCCATCACCCTGCTTGCCAAGGAAACGAACGCAGGCTTCGCGCCGACCGTGAATGAGTTGAAGGGTGATGTTTTTCAGGCTCAGGGCAAGGCTGAAGAGGCGCGCAAGGCCTACCAGGCCGCCGTGGCGGCACTGGAAGAGCGTGATGAGCGGCGTCCCCTGCTGGAAATGAAAATGGCTGATGTTGGTCTCGCGGCCCCGCAACCGAAGGAAGATGAGGTCGGGGCGGCAGGGGCGCCGGCACTGTGATGAATTTTTCTGTGCACTGGCGCCTGCTGGCGCTGCCCGTACTGGCGCTGCTGGCGGCCTGCAGCAGCGCGCCCTCGGCTCCTGAGCCGGGTCCGCTTCCGGATTTGCCGGTTGAGCGGGTGCGTCTCGAGCGGCTCTGGAAGGTGAGCGTTGGTGATGGCGTTGGCGACGTGACCCGTTTGCGTCCCGCCGTCAGTGGCAAGCAGGTGGTCATTGCCAGTCACGATGGTGTGCTGCTGTCGGTTGATGCCGGGACCGGGCGTGCCTTGTGGCGCAAGAAAACGGGACTGCCGCTCTCCGGTGGTCCGGCCCTGGGGTATGGCGTGGTCGTTGTCGGCACCGGCAAGGGCGAACTGCTGGCTTACGATGCCGTGTCCGGCGAGCGCCGCTGGCAGGTTGTTCTGGGTGCGGCGGTGCAGTCCCTGCCCGTCTTGACGGCGGATCGTGCTCTGGTGGTGACGGCCGATGGCGTGGTGCATGCCCTCGATCGTGAAACCGGGGAGCAGCGCTGGACCTACACCACGCCGGTGCCCCCGCTCAGTCTGCGTGGCCGTGCGGCACCGCTGGTGATTGATTCCCATGTGCTGGTGCCAACGGCTGCAGGCAAGATCATCAGTCTTGATGTCGCGACCGGCATTGTCGAGTGGGATGTCCGTGTGGCATCCAATACCGGGCGTTCCGAGCTGGAACGCATGGTGGATATCCAGGGCGAGTTGCTGCTGGATGGCACCAGTGACCTTTACAGCGTCGGGTTTCAGTCGCAGCTGACCGCGCTGAATGTCCAGGAAGGGCGCCGGCGCTGGCAGTACGACATTTCCAGCGTGCAGAGCCTGGCGGCCGGACTTGGTAATATCTATGTGGTGGATGCCGGCAGTACCGTGGTGGCACTCGACCATGAAAGCGGCAAGCTGGTCTGGCGGCAGCCTGATCTTGCGTGGCGGGATCTGGTGAATCCGGTGGTACTGGGGCCGGTGCTGGTCACGGGCGATGCCCGTGGCTTTGCCCATATTCTTTCGCAGAGTGACGGGCAGGTGCTGGGGCGCGAGCGGTTGGTCCACGACACCCTGATCAGTCTGGCCGTGCAGGGGGATCAACTGCTTGCCTGGTCGGCCGATGGTGTCTTGTCCGCCTGGACGCTCAGGCAGCCCTGATTGTTTTGTGCGGTTTCTTTTCATTCCCGCTTCGGCGGGAATGATGTTTTTAGCTATCGAGAATTATTGCCATGAAACCCGTGATTGCGCTGGTGGGCCGTCCCAATGTTGGAAAGTCCACCCTGTTTAACCAGCTCACCAAGAGTCGCGACGCGCTCGTTGCCGATTTGCCGGGGCTTACGCGCGACCGCAAGTACGGGGACGCCCGTGTCGAGGACAAGTCCTTCATCGTCATTGATACAGGGGGGATTGGCGAAGGTGAGAAAGGGATCGACGCCTATATGGCCGAACAGTCCCGGCTCGCCATTCATGAGGCCGAAATTGTGCTGTTTCTGGTGGACGCCCGCGCCGGGCTGACCCCTGCCGATGAAGAGATTGCTGCAGAACTGCGTACGCTGTCCAAGCGTGTGCATGTGGTGGTCAACAAGATTGATGGCATTCAGGAAGAGGCGGCGCTGGCGGATTTCCACCGTCTCGGTATGGGCGAGCTGTTCGGCATTGCCGCCAGTCATGGTCGTGGCATCACGCACATGATGCTGGCTGTGCTGGCCGAGTATCCGACCGACGAGGAAGATGCGGCCGAGCGGCCGGATCAGGGCGTCAAGATTGCCATTGTCGGTCGCCCCAATGTGGGCAAGTCGACGCTGGTCAACCGCTTGCTCGGTGAAGAGCGCGTGGTGGTATTCGACATGCCGGGGACGACGCGCGATTCGATCTACATTCCGTATGAGCGTCGTGGCAAGCGCTTCACGCTGATTGATACGGCAGGGGTGCGTCGTCGTGGCCGTATCGACGAAACGGTGGAAAAATTCTCCGTCATCAAGACCCTGCAGGCCGTCAAGGATGCCAATGTGGTGGTGCTGGTGCTGGATGCGCGCGAAGGCATCGTCGACCAGGACCTGCACCTGCTCGGCTTCGTGGTGCAAAGCGGTCGCGCCCTGGTGCTGGCCATCAACAAGTGGGATGGCATGTCTGATTATGAACGTCAGCAAGTCAAGGACGGGATTGACCGGCGTCTCGACTTCATTCCCTGGGCGCGTATCCACCTGATCTCGGCGATGCATGGCACAGGCGTCGGGGATTTGTATCCGTCCATCGAAAAAGCCCATGCTTCAGCCACGATCAAGGTGGCAACCAACCGGCTGACGCAGATACTTCAGGATGCCGTGGAAACCCATCAGCCGCCGCTGGTATCTGGCCGGCGCATTAAATTGCGCTACGCTCACATGGGGGGGCAGAATCCGCCACTGATTGTGATTCATGGCAACCAGACGGCGTCGGTACCGAGTGCTTACCGGAAGTTCCTTGAAAACATCTACCGCAAGGTTCTGAAAATAGAGGGCACACCGATTGCCATCGAGTTCAAGACCGGTGATAACCCGTACAAGGACAAGAAGAACGTACTGACGCCTGTACAGATTGAAAAAAAGCGGCGTATGGTTCAGGTTCACAAGAAAGAACAGAAGAAGAGGCGGTAGTACTTCTTCCTGCGGGAATGGCAGGGTGGGGCGGCCTGAGTCAATATTGGATGCACCGGGATGTGCAAGTTGCCAGGGGATTTTAATGCGGAACCGTATTCTGCCCGGGGTGCTGTGTTTTGTTTTCGCCCCATTGGTTATGGCTGCCGATGAAGCCGGCCTGCCTTTTGCTGATTCAGACGAACTGCCCATGGTGCTGTCCGCCACGCGTCTGAAGCAGTCGCTGTTTGATGCGCCTGCCGCGGTGACGGTGATTGATCGCCAGATGATCGAGCAGAGCGGCGTGCGGGAGATTCCTGAACTGCTGCGTCTGGTGCCGGGCATGGTGGTGGGGTACGAAAGCAGTTCAGAGGCATTTGTGAGCTATCACGGTACGTCGGCGGATCTTGCCCGTCGCATGCAGGTGCTGGTGGATGGCCGCTCGATTTACCAGCCGCTCCTCGCTTCGGTGGACTGGATTGGTCTGCCAATCGCGCTTGCCGATATTGAACGTATCGAAGTCATTCGCGGCCCCAATGCGGCCTCGTATGGCGTCAACAGTTTTCTTGCGGTTGTGAACATCATCACGCGGCATCCCGCCGATGTGACGGGTGCCCGTATTGCCTATCGCCGGGGCGAGAATGGCATCGAGGATTATCAGGCCCGTTTTGCACATAAAACCGGTCCGGTGGACTGGCGTTTGTCGGCGGCCGGCCGGGCGGATGACGGGTACACGAAAAACCTGAGTCCCAATAACTCGGCTTTTCTGGACAGTTCAGATGTGACTGACAGCAAGGATGTAGAGTCTGTTTACGGGCGTGCCGTATGGACACGCAATGAGAGCAGCAGTGTTGAGCTTGCGTTCGGGCAATCCAGCATGCTGGCGGAGCAGCAGTACCGCCCCCCCATTTTTGTAGAAGTTCCGCAAGCAGATCGTGACAACCGCTTTGTGAGCCTAGTTCTGGAACAGGAGCTGTCTGCCACCCACCATCTGAAAATGAACGCCAGCCATTCACGTTTTTCACGTGATGAACCCTGGCTGGTGGCTACACCACGAGTGGCATTCCATCCGGCGCTGCTGCAATTGTATGAGCAGAACCGTACCTGTGCACTTTCCGTGGCAGATGGGGATGCTACTGGCTGTGGTGCCGCGGATGTTCCGCTGATTGTGACGTTGTTGGGGGCGGTTGCAGTTGACCCTGCCCTGGAGGATGACGGTCTGTTCAGGGGCGGTGTGTTCGGACGTGAACACCGGACAGAAATTGACGCGCAGGATACCTGGGTTTTGTCGCCGGATTTCCGCACGGTGTTCGGACTCAGTTATGACAAGGCAGTGGCCATCTCCTCCACCTATCTGGGTGGCCGGGAGGAAAATGTTGTAGTGGGTCTGTTTGCACACGCCGAATGGCAGCTGACCCCGGCCTGGTTGCTGAATATTGGTGGAGGTCAGGAGTGGGATGAGGATGCTGGCAATTATTTCTCGCCGCGCACCGCACTGAACTGGCATTTCAATGAAAATCAGGTGCTGCGTCTGGTGTACTCGAAAGCGGTTCGTACGCCAGACATCATGGAGACCAGTGCCAACTGGACGATTAAAGGACTGGATGCCGAGATCACTGCGCCGGACTACAGCGGTACGTTTTTCCAGACCGGGCATGCCAGTGATTTCCCTCCTGCAGCCGCTGAAACAATTGCCTCGCGCGAAGTCGGCTATTACGGACGGTTTGATCCATTGCGCCTGACGGTTGATATCCGGCTGTATCGGGATTACATGAATCTCACCGAACACAACCTGGAGGTTGAGGGGGATGAGGGCTTCCTGATCCGTCAGCCTGAGCGTTTGCGGCAAGAGGGTGCCGAGGTTGCCTTCGACTGGCAGCCTTGGGCCAGCCAGCGGTTTCAGCTGAATTATGCTTTTCTCAACATGATTGGCCCGGATAGTAACGATAATACCGCCTTTGTACCCAAGCACTCCGGCAGTGCTGCGTGGTGGCAGGATTACGGGAATGGCTGGCAGATGGGTACCAGTTATTATTTCTACAATGATTTGCGGGATGGACAGTTCTTTTTTGATCGTCTGGATGTGCGTTTGGCCAAACGGATACCGCTACCGAATCAACAGTATCTGGAGCTGGCGGCGGTATCGCAGTGGCGCTTGTCGGATGATCCGGAGTTGCGTAAAGAAAACGGGGCAGAGCGCCGTCGAGCCTGGATCAACGCAGAGTGGCGCTACTAACGCTGGCATTGGCGAGATAAGGAATTAACAAACGTCAGGGACGGGTATGTCGCAGCAGGCAAGGACAGCAATACAGCAAGGTGGTCGCTTGCCAGCGGCCTTGCTGTTGCTGTTCTTTTGTCTCGTTACCGCAACGACGTATGCGCAGTCGATACAGGTGCTGGGTGCTTCCGGAGCAAGCGGAGAGGTTTTTATTGCTGCGCTGGCCAGGGAGCTGGGGCCCACGCATGATGTGCGCCGCAACAGGGAGGCCGATACCAGTCTGGTTGTGGCCCTGAACGAAAGCGAACTGCCTGCCGCCCGACAATCAGGGTTGCCCCTTCTGCTGGTTTTACCGGAGCAGGGAAGCCTCACCATTGGTGAGCATGAAGCGGTCTTGTACTGGGCGCCTTCATGGACAGACCAGCTCCTCCTGGCAAGGCGAATATTCCCCTCCTTGCGTCGTGCCGGCCTCCTGCTGGATGAATCTTCTGATGTACCTCGTGCCCGTGCCCTGCGAGAGCAGGCGGAGCGGCTGCATATCGACGTGCAGTACAAGGTCGTTGATCCGGCACTGTTGATCCGTCAGGTGGCCGAGCTGGCTGCCAGTAACGATATCCTGATTGCACCATCAGGCAGCAGGCTCTTCACGCGGGACACACTCAAGCCCATGCTGCTGGCGGCCTATCGTCAGAATCGTGTATTCATCGGGCCTTCCCCTGCGGTCGTCAAGGCCGGGGCGTTGGCCTCCCTTCATGTCACTCCCGAGGCACTGGCTGCCGAAGTGGCTGAGCGCGTCCAGGGCTACCTGCGCAAGGGCAGCTGGGGACCCTCATCCCGGATCACCCGTTTTGACGTAATCACGAATCCGCATGTGGCTCGTGCCCTTGGGTTGCGTCTGCCTGAAGCAGACGTGCTGACACGCTTGTTGCAAGCGGAGGACAGTGTGCCATGGCCCTGATGCAGAACTGGAGCTTGCAACGACGCATGCTGTTTCTTGGACTGGTACCCGCCATGTTCATGCTGGTGTTGTTGCTCGGTTATCTGTTGCAGGCACGGCTGACGGATGCCCAGCGCGAGCTGTCCGTCAATGGCGAGCTGATGGCCAAACAGTTGGCCGCCAGTGCGGACTATGCCGTGATTTCCGGGAACGTTGACAGCCTGCGTGGACAGGTCGGCGCGCTGCTGCAGCAGCCGGGCGTGGTGCGGGTACGTATCTTTGGTGGCGATGGTGTGTTGCTGATGGAGCAGCAGGCACGTCATCTTCCGCCCGAAGAGTCACTGCGGCGCTATATGGCGGCAATCGAGCCGGTCTCGCTTGGAGAGATGGCAGAAGACTGGCTGGCACCAGGTGTAACAGGGTCCCCGCGCCTGCTGGGGCGTGTCGAGATCAGCTTTAACAATAGTCTGGCGCTGGCGCGCGAGCGGGAAATCATGTTCACCGGGCTCGTGCTGGGCGGCCTGGCACTGGCGGCAACGTTCATGCTGGCCAATGCAGTAGCAGCCCGGGTCCGGCGACCACTGGATGCGGTGGTTGCGACAGTGGAGAAGCTGGAGGCGCGTGACTTTTCGGCGCGGGTAGAGGTTGAAACGGGCGGAGAAATCGGTGCGCTGGGCCAACACCTCAATGCTCTGGGCCGGGTATTGGAAGAGGCCCGTGACATGCAGGCGCGGTATACGCAAGACCTGGTAAATGCGCGGGCCCTTGCTGACCGGGCCAACCGGGCCAAGAGCGAATTCCTGGCCATGATGAGTCACGAACTGCGAACCCCGCTCAATGGCGTTTCGGGCATGCTGCAGTTACTGGAAGACACGGCACTGGACAGTGAGCAGCATGAATATGTCAGCCATGCCGGGCAGGCCGGGGCTGACCTGTTGCGGATGGTGGATGATATTCTCGATTTTTCGCGACTGGAGCAGGGCAAGCTGCATTTTGAGCGGCGTCCGTTTGCGCCGGAGCAACTGTTTGCACAGGTGGTCAGCGCATTCCAGAGTGAGGCGGATGAGCGTGGGCTGCAACTTGTTCTGGAGCAGGAACAACTGCCTGATGGGCGCCAGTTGCTTGGTGATCCCATGCGGCTGCGCCAGATACTGGACAAGCTGCTCGACAATGCACTCAAGTTTACCCCTGCCGGCCGGATCTCTGTAATTGTTCGCTTTGCGGAGCGCCCGGGTCGGCAGGTGATGTTGACGTGTGAGGTGTGCGATACCGGGATTGGTATCTTGCCGGAACGGCTGACACATGTTTTTGAGCCGTTTACCCAAGGCGAAAGCTCATCCAGCCGGCGTTATGGTGGAACCGGGATGGGGTTGGCGATTGCCCGCCGCCTGGCCGACCAGATGCAGGGCAGCTTGCGCGTAGACAGTGAAACCGGGGTGGGGTCGTGCTTTATTTTTGAGGCACTCTTGTCCTGGGAAGAGGCCCTGTCGTCATCATCTGACCGGACAGAAAATGCGAAGGCACATATCCTGGTCGTGGAGGACAACCTGGCCAATCAGATGGTGGCAGAGGGTTTGTTACGCAAACTGGGGTATCAGGTAACTGTGGCGGGAGATGGAGAGACTGCCCTGCGCTGCCTTGAGCAGGGTGCGTACGATCTCGTGTTCATGGATTGCCGGCTGCCGGATTTCAGTGGTTTTGAGGTAACACGCCGCTGGCGGGCAAGGGAGCAGGGGGCGCATCTGCCGATTATTGCGCTTACTGCCCACTCCCGTGATGCAGTTGCGGCAGACTGCGCTGATGCGGGTATGGATGCCGTGCTGACCAAGCCCTTCCGGCGGCAGGAGCTGGTAGAGGTATTGAATGCCTGGCTGCCAGCAAAAAAAGCTGAGTCCGGGGCGGCGGAGGAGTGGGAGTCCCCCCCCACTGCCTGATATGCTCAGCAGGCTGAATGCCGTGCTGGTCACTATCAAACGACAATAAAAAGCAGTATCTCTCCATGATCGATGCCTTGACCGCTCTATGGGCCCACCTTCGCGACATGCCCAACTTCTGGGGCTTTGTCACCATTCCGATTGTTGCCGCCGTCGTCACCTGGGCGCATGTCTGGGTCGCCATGAAAATGGTGTTTTATCCGCTGGAGTTTGTCGGCTTTGCCAAGCCCTGGTTGGGGTGGCAAGGCATTGTGCCGCGCAAGGCCGGGAAGATGGCTGGTATTGTGGTCGATAACACGCTGGCCAAGCTGGGTTCGCTTTCCGAGATTTTTCGGGAGATGGAGCCGGAGCGCATTGCCCGGCACCTGAGCGAGGGCATTGTTGACCGCATGGAGGAAATGGTTGACGAGATCATGCACGAAAAGAATCGTGTCTTCTGGGAAAACCTTCCGGTCAGCTTCAAGAAGCGTGTGTATGCGCGGGTCCGTCGGCAAGTGCCGCAGATCATGGACTCACTGGTTGAGGACCTTGGTGAAAACATCGAGGACTTGATCGACCTGCGTGCCATGGTGGTTCGCCAGATGGAGAATGACAGGGCTTTCGTGGTGAGGGTGTTCCTGGATGTCGGTGATCAGGAAGTGGCCTTCGTGGTCAACTCCAGCTTCTGGATTGGTTTGGTGCTGGGTGTTGTGCAGATGGTGCTGTGGTATTTCTACCCATCGAACTGGGGCTTGCCGGTTTTTGGTGCGGTGCTGGGCTATGCCACCAACTGGATTGCACTGGCCATGGTGTTTCGTCCACTGAACCCGATCAAGATTGGTCCCTGGCGGTTGCAGGGGCTGTTCCTCAAGCGTCAGCCGGAAATTGCCGAGAAGTTTGCCGAACTTGCTGCACAGGAAATGGTTTCGCTCAAACATCTGGTCAATGAAATGCTCACGGGCACGTATGCGGATCGTACGCGAGCCCTGATTCGTCGGCATATTTCTCCGATGCTGGAAGGTGGCGTGGTTCGAACCGCCATTCAGTTGGCCGTGGGACCAACCGGTTATGCCTCGCTCAAGCGCACGATCGTGGAAAAGGCGGCGGCACTTTCATTGCAACCGCTGGCCAATCCACAGTTCAACAAGGACCGTGCCAAGGTCATTTCCTCTATATTTTCGACCCGCATGAAGGCAATGAGCTCCAAGGAGTTCCAGGATCTCCTGCGTCCGGCTTTTCAGGAGGACGAGTGGATCGTGATTGTCATGGGGGGGGTGATGGGCTTTGTTGCCGGCTGGCTGCAGTTGGTCATGGGCTTCACGCATTAACCCAGCTTTTCCTGCATCGCTCGTCCATTCAGAGCCCGTCAATCGTCAGGTGTGTCGCCTGCCAGTTGACGGGTTCTGTTGTTTTCACGGCGGCGGCCAGCACAAGGCCTGGTCCTGCCTGTTGCCATAATGCCATTCGTTCCCCGTCGTCAAGCTGTTGGGGGGTGTCGTTGGCGATATCAAAGGCCAGTGTGGCCAGATGGTGGGCGAGACCAACTCCCAATGCCTTGACGCAGGCTTCTTTCAGTGTCCAAAAACGAAAGAAGTCGGTTTCACGGGTCGCCGGATGCTGTTGCAGCCAGTCGTACTCGGTAGTCGTAAAATAGCGTCTGGCAATGCGATCGGCATTGACGGTGCGTAGACGCTCAATATCCACGCCACAGGGTGCGGGTGCCACTATCACGGCGACAAGGCCGGCTGCATGACTGAGGCTGATGTGCAGATGATCCGGTGATGCCAGCTGCAGGCGGCCACTGTCGGCGCGTGCCAGGCGGATGCCTGTTTTATTCGTCTGCAGGAGGTTACCCAGTGTCTGGCGCAGTAACCGCCGTGACAGGGCAAAGCTGCGCAGGCGGGCGGGATCACGATACCGTATGGATTCTTGCCGGTCTGCCGGCTCCAGAACGGACAGCAGATCCGTTGTCGGAACGGCCCCGTCATCACTCAGCCAGACAATATGGGCATCCATCATGGCCTAGTCATCATGGTTTGGCTGCAACAGCAGTACGGGGTCTACCCGGGCATCATTCAGGCTCGCCGTCCAGTGCAGGTGTGGCCCGGTTGCACGACCGGTATGCCCGACACGGCCAATCACCTCTCCCCGAGTAATGACTTGTCCCTGCTGAACATTGATCGCACTCAGGTGGCAGAGCATGGAAATGAGGCCGTGGCCGTGATCAATCATCACCGTGCGCCCGTTAAAGAAGTAATCGCCGGTTTGTGCAATCACACCATCGGCCGGCGCGATCACTTCCTGGCCTTCTGGTGCAGCAATATCCAGCCCGGCATGTGGTGCACGTGGTTCTTCATTGAAAAAGCGTTTGAGACCAAACGTGTTGTTGTAGTTGCCCGCAGTAGGCAGGACAAAACTGGGCCAACGATTGCCACCTGGTGTGAAAGTGCGATAAACCGCCTGCTGTTCCTGTGCCTCACGGGCATAGCGTTCAAGGTTTTCTGGCGATGGATTGACGTGAGTCTGGCTCGGCAGGGTGATGCGTTGTTCCGGGTAGTCCTTGGCGGTGACCTCGAAGGGCAGGGCCAGGCGTGTTGCTGCGTTCTCCACCTCAAGGGTGAGTACGCCTGCAGGCGCTGTCAGTGGAATGCCCACTACGGCGACGGCATTGCCGCGCGCATCGGCGGTCACCATGACCGGCTTGTCTGCCAGCCTGACACTGACAGGAAGAGTCAGTGTCAGGGGCAGGGTAATCAGTGCAATACCACCCGGTACGCGTGACTCCTGCGGCAATGCCTGGGCAGGTCCAGTCGCAAGGGCGCTGCAATACATGGCCGCCATCACAAGGTACGTACGCTGGGTCATTCCTTCCGCTCCGTCACGGTGGCCGTCAGCTGGCCATGGGCCACGCGGGCCGTGATGCGTTCGCCAATCGCTACCTGACGGACATCGCTTATCACGCCTTGCTCGTTTTCAATAATGGCATACCCGCGCGCGAGAATCGCCAGCGGGCTGGCAAGCTGTGCGCGCTCGGCCAGATGCAGCAGTCGTTGCCTGTGTTCGCGCAGTTGTTGTTGCACACTGCGCTGCAGGCGGCGTTGCAGGTTGTCCAGTTGCCGGGCCAGTGCGGGCAGCTGTTGACCGGGGTGGCGTGCGCGCAGTCGCGAGGCCAGATGGGCCAGCTGTTGCTGGCCTTGCCGCAATTGCTGCGCGTGGGCACGGCGCAGCCGCAGTTCCAGCTCATCCAGCCGCTGCGAGAGGTCGCGCAGGCGCTGGCCCGGGTGACGCAGGCGGGCGCGTAAATGGATCAGCTGTTGTTGCCGTCTGGCCAGTTGTGACTGTATGCCCCGTGCGAGCAGCACCTCGAATCCTTCCAGTGTATCCAGCAATTCCTCGCCATTCGGACTCAGCAGCTCCGCTGCAGCAGATGGCGTGGGCGCCCGCACATCTGCGACAAAATCAGCAATCGTGAAATCAGTTTCATGGCCGACCCCGGTGACCACCGGCAGGCGGCTGCCGGCAATGGCTCGCGCCACAATTTCTTCGTTAAAGGCCCACAGGTCCTCAAGTGAGCCACCGCCACGCGATAGCAGGATGGCATCAAAGCCCGGCTCACGATTGGCCAGTGCAAGGGCACGAACGATGGCCGGTGCTGCGTCAACACCTTGCACAGGTACCGGGATAACAGTGACGGGCAGGCCCGGAAACCGGCGTTCCAGTACGGAGAGAATGTCGCGGATAGCCGCCCCGGTGGGGGACGTGATCACGGCCAGTTGTCGAACCGTGGCAGGCAGGGCGCGCTTCCGGTCCTGTTCAAAAAGACCTTCCTGCTGCAAACGCAAACGTAACTGGTCAAAGGCGCGGCGGAGCGCCCCCAGTCCGGCCTCCTCCATTTGCTCCACGATAAGCTGGTAGTCCCCGCGCGGTGCATACAGGCTGAGCCGGGCCTTCACGACGACGTGTTGCCCGTTTTTTGGCACGAAATTCAGAAAGCGGTTGTTGCCCCGAAACATGGCGGCACGAATCTGGGCGCCGGCATCTTTCAGCGTGAAATACAGATGGCCCGACGAGGGCTGTGACAGGTTGGAAATCTCGCCTTCTACCCAGAGATTCGGGAAACTGTTTTCGAGCAGATCGCGCACCTGGTCATTCAGCAGGGTGACCGAAAGAATGTGGCGGGTGGCTGTCATGCGCAGGGATCCGGGGGCGTGATGGGGGCTGTGCTGATTCTAATGGGATTAAGGATGGCGTCGACACTGGTTGTGAAGGCTTACTGGCATATAATCCGCCGCAGCCAACAAAATGGGACGCAAGGAGTAAGGCATGGGACGTTTGGTGACAGGACTCTTGGTGTTGCTGGTAGTGGCGGGTGGTACCGGCTGGCACTACCGGGCGTCCATCAAGGCATGGATCAGTCCCCCGGTCTCGGCCGAGAATCCGGCCAAGGTGCCGGATGTCCTTTATTCGTGGGTCGACAAGGATGGGGTGACCCATTACTCGCAGCAGCCAAGCAAGAAAACAGCACAGCGCGTTGAATATGATGGCAGCCGGATTACGCCGGTAGATGTTGTGGAGGCGCCATTGCTGCCCACAGAGCCTGAGGCTACCGGAGAGGATGCGTCCACCGGCAATCCGGTACTGGATATGCGCAAGGAGCTGGAGCGTAATGCCCGGAAAATGCAGGAGGCGAAGGCTGCACAAAGGGATTTCTGACATCTGTCAGATTGCGCTTGCCGTTCGGGCAGCGGGAGGCGGCGGTGGCGAACCAGCAGTGATAGGTTGCTTTCAGGCCGTTAGTCGGCTGGAAAGACCGTTGTTTCTCGCCTCTGGAGGCTCCCGTGCGCATGATTTCCCTGTTGATGACATTACTGGTGGTGGCCTGGCTGGTTTACGCCCAGTTGGGCGACAAGGGCCCTGCCGCTACGGAGCAGGCCAGTTACAAGCAGGTAGAGCAGAAGGCGGCCGCCGTTCAAATGCAGGTGGATGACCAGTTCGCCCGACAGGCCGAGCAGCTGTCGCACATGGAAGGCAATCAATCGGCACCTTAACTTGCCGGGACCGGGTTCAACCCGGGGGGGCTTTCCTTTATAATCCCGCCCTTGCTTTTGCCCCCTTTTCTGGTGCCCCCCATGCTCGAGATTGTTCAGGAAGCGCTCACCTTTGATGATGTCCTCCTGCTGCCGGCCTATTCCGAGGTCCTGCCCAAGGATGTCAGCCTGAAAACCCGCCTTACGCGCGGTATCACCCTGAACATCCCGCTGGTGTCGGCGGCCATGGATACCGTGACGGAGTCGCGCATGGCGATTGCCATTGCCCAGGAAGGCGGTATCGGCATCCTGCACAAGAACATGGATATTGCCTCCCAGGTCGCTGAAGTGCGCCGGGTCAAGAAGTACGAGGCGGGCATGGTCAAGGACCCGATCACGGTCGGTCCGGATACCACCGTGGGTGCGCTCATCGAGCTGACCCGGGCCAATCGCATCTCCGGGGTGCCGGTGGTGGTAGGCAATGACCTGGTGGGCATCGTCACCGGTCGGGATGTGCGCTTTGAAACCCGCCTGGATCAGCCTGTTTCCAACATCATGACGCCGAAAGAGCGTCTGGTAACGGTCAAGGAGGGCGAAAGCCACCAGCGGATCAAGGAACTGCTGCATCAGCACCGCATCGAGAAAGTGCTGGTGGTGGATGATGCCTTCCATCTGAAGGGCCTGATCACCGTCAACGATTTCCGCAAGTCCGAGCTCTACCCCAATGCCTGCAAGGATGACCAGGGCAGCCTGCGCGTCGGCGCTGCCGTGGGTACCGGTGCTGAAACCGAGGCCCGTGCCGAGGCCCTGATTGATGCCGGTGTCGACGTGCTGGTGGTGGATACCGCCCACGGCCACAGCCGTGGTGTCATCGAGCGCGTGCGCTGGATCAAGAAGAATTACCCGAACATGCAGGTTATCGGCGGCAATATTGCCACCGGTGATGCCGCACTGGCCCTGCTTGATGCCGGTGCCGATGCCGTGAAGGTCGGTATTGGTCCCGGCTCCATCTGTACCACCCGTATCGTCGCCGGTATTGGTGTGCCACAGATTTCAGCCATTGATCTGGTGGCGCGCGCCATCAAGAACCAGATTCCCCTGATTGCCGATGGCGGTATCCGCTTCTCCGGTGACATGGCCAAGGCGATTGCTGCCGGTGCCCACGTCATCATGGTGGG
>CAYGBB010000023.1:9005-14627 GCA_964347985.1 uncultured Moraxellaceae bacterium | reverse complement strand
TACTTCTCTTCGAAGTTTTTCTGGAACAGGCCGGCCAGTTCGCGGGCCTTGGCATCGTGCTGGTCCTTGTCGGCCCAGTTGTTGCGCGGGACGAGCAGGTTGCTGTCGACGCCTTCCACGGCCACCGGCACATCCAGGTTCATGATGTCCAGGTGCTGTGTCTGCACGTTGTCCAGCTTGCCGGTGAGGATGGCGCGGATCACGGCACGGGTGGTCGGGATGCTGAAGCGCTTGCCGGTGCCGTGCGGGCCGCCGGTCCAGCCGGTGGATACGATGAAAACCTTGGAATCAAACGCATTGATGCGCTTCATCAGCAGGTTGGCGTATTCGCCGGCGCGACGCGGGAAGAACGGTGCGCCGAAGCAGGTGGAGAAGGTGGTCTTGATGCCGGGACCAGCGCCCATTTCGGTCGAGCCCACCAGTGCGGTGTAGCCGGACAGGAAGTGGAAGGCGGCCTGTTCGTTGTTCAGGATGGCTACCGGCGGCATCACGCCATACAGGTCGCAGGTCAGGAAGATCACGTGCTTGGGTTCGCCGGCACGGTTGATCTCGATGCGCTTGGCGATGTGTTCCAGCGGGTAGGCGGCACGGGTGTTCTGGGTGCGGCTGGTGTCGTCGTAATCCGGCTTGCGGGTGTTTTCGTCGAGCACGACGTTTTCCAGCACGGCGCCGAACTTGATGGCGTCCCAGATGACGGGCTCGTTTTCCTTGGACAGGTTGATGCACTTGGCATAGCAACCGCCTTCGATGTTGAACACGGAGCCTGGTGCCCAGCCGTGCTCGTCATCACCGATCAGGGAGCGCTCGGGATCGGCCGACAGGGTGGTCTTGCCGGTGCCGGACAGACCGAAGAACAGGGCCACGCCACCGTCGTCACCAACGTTGGAGGAGCAGTGCATGGACAGCACGTCGTTGCCCGGCAGCAGGAAGTTCTGCACGGAGAACATGGCCTTCTTCATTTCACCGGCGTAGTTCATGCCGGCCAGCAGCACCTTGCGGGCCGCAAAATTGAGGATGACGCAACCATCGGAGTTGGTGCCGTCACGGTCGGGTACGCACTCGAAGCCGGGGGCGTTGATGACCTGCCACTCTTCCTTCTTGCCGTGGTTGAACTCGGCCGGGGTGATGAACAGGTTCTTGCCGAACAGGGCATGCCAGGCGGTTTCGGTGGTGACCTTTACCGGCAGGTAGTGCTGCGGGTCGGAGCCAACGTGCAGGTGGGACACAAACTGGTCGCGCTCGCTGATATAGGCCTGGACACGATCCCACAGGGCGTTGAACTTGTCCGCCGGGAAGGCCTTGTTGACCGGGCCCCAGTGGATGCTGGCGCTGGTGCTGGGCTCGTCAACGATGAAACGGTCAGCCGGCGAGCGGCCGGTACGGTGACCGGTGTTGACAGTGAGCGCACCGTTGTCGGCCAGGGTGCCTTCGTTGCGCTGTACAGCGAGTTCAACGAGCTGGGGGCGGGTGAGATCCTTATAGACCTTGAGCGTAGTCATAGTGTTTTGTTACCTGTGGGCAAGGCCCGATGGCTTGTGGCCGAACCAGCACCGGGGTGGGCGCTGTCCGCGAATCCCGACCCGCCCGGGTGGGCGGCGGGGGTAAGGCCAAACGTTGGAACCCGTAATGCCTGGCGCCATGGCCAAAAAAATCCCGGCGATTATCGCTGAAGTCGGGTCGCGGGCGAAGGGGATGTGCGACTAATTGGTCATTATGAGGACTGCCCCGCGTTTGCAAGGCAGGACCAGTGCCCGGGAGCGGGTAGGTGCCGGAAAGCGAACTACACTGTCTGCAAGGAAAGGCAGGGCAGTGCGGCAGGAGCCAGGAGTGGCGGGCCGGATGCTGCAGGGAGGCACTTTGGCGTCAATCTTTCACCGGGAAGCAGGGGTGCTGCGCGTTGTGATGCGTGGCCGCACGCTGGCCGACAAACTGATCAGCATCGTATTTTTTGGCATGGCGCTGGGGGCGGTGGTCATTGTCGGGGCGCTCTTGTTGTTTGATCACATGAGCTTGCGCGAGACCCTCCTTCGAGAAGCCCTGGCCCAGTCGAGAATCATTGGGGAGAACAGCCGGGAGGTCTTGCTGGCCGGTGATCAGGTCGGGGCACGGCGTCTCCTGCGTTCATTGCGGGCATCCCCCCAGGTCCGGCAGGCGAGCTTGCTGACACTGGCGGGCAATCCGCTTGCGCACTTTGGCGCTCGTACGCCGTCGTTCCTGCTGCAGCCCCAAGGCAGCTTTCCGGTGCAGGCCCAGGCCGGTCACCGCTTTGACCGGCACATGCTGGAGGTCATCTACCCGGTTCGGGTAGCGGCTCAGCCTGTTGGTCATGTCATCGTGCAGTACAGTCTCAGCCGCCTCTACATCCGGCAGGCCATGCATGCCCTGCTGTTTGTGGCGCTGGTTTTTGTGGTGATGGGTGCAGGGTACTTTTTGCTGCGGCGGGTATTCAGGGAGCAGTTGTTGCCGTTGCGGCATCTGGTCAATGTGATGGCTCTGGTGGAGCGCCAGCAGGACTATGGCCTGCGTGCCGAGGTAGGTGCCGATGATGAGCTCGGGCATCTGGCGGACCGGTTCAATACCATGCTGGCGCAGTTGCAGGCCCGCGACCTGCGTCTGGCCTCGCGAGGTGAGGAGCTGGCACAGGCGGTGGCGGTCCAGACAGCGGATCTGCGTCTGGCCAAGGAGCAGGCCGAAGCTGCCAGCCGGGCCAAGAGCGAGTTTCTGGCCACCATGAGCCATGAGATCCGCACTCCCTTGAACGGCGTGCTGGGCATGATCGAGCAATTGCTGAAATCCGGACTGAATCAGCGTCAGTTACGCTTTGCCGGCATCGTGCGGTACTCCGGCGAACAACTGCTTGGCATCATCAATGACATTCTTGATTTCTCCAAGATCGAGGCGGGCCATCTGGTTCTGGAGCAGATCAATTTCAATCTGCGCGAGCTGGTCGAGGAAGTGGGTGCCATGTTTGCGCATGCCGCCGAGGACCGGCAGATCGAGCTGGTCTGCACCGTGCCCACTGATTTTCCGGTGGCCTTGCGCGGGGATGCCGTGCGTATCCGCCAGATTGTCACCAACATCATCAGCAATGCGATCAAGTTCACGTCGGCGGGTGAGGTGGTGGTCACTGTCCGCTTGCTGGATGAGACTGACCGGCACGCACACTTCAGGATTGCCGTAAGGGATACCGGCATTGGTATTCCGCCAGAGGCCCAGGCCCAGGTGTTCCAGGCCTTTGCGCAGGCCGATGGGTCGACTACCCGCCGGTATGGCGGCACCGGCCTGGGCTTGGCGATTGTCAAACGCCTGCTCGATAAAATGGGCGGGCGCATTGACCTGATCAGTGCGCAAGGCAAGGGCTCGACCTTCGGTGTGGAGCTGACCCTGGAAAAACAGAATGCCGATGCCCGGCAGGTGCCTGAAAAGCCGTTTGAGTCGCTGGCCGGGATGCATGCCGTCATTGTTGATGACAACGTCACTAACCGCGAGATTCTCGGGCACCTGCTGGATGAGTGGGGGGTTACCTACTCGGTGTTTGACCGGGGTGCGCCAACGCTGGCGTATTTGCAGCAGGCGGTGACCGGGGGACAGCGGGTGGATTTTGCCCTGCTGGATTATCACATGCCGGAAATGGATGGGCTGGAGCTGGCGCAACATATCCATGGGGATGCAAGTCTGGTGCATCTGCCGCTATTGCTGCTCAGCTCCGCCAGCCCGTTTGCGGATGCGGAAAGCAGGGCCAGTTCGGGGATTGTCACGCAACTGGCCAAGCCTGTCCGCCCGCGCGACCTGTTCGAGGCCATTGCCGCTGCGACCCGGCCCCGGCAGTTGTCGGCATTGCCCGCATCGAGGCCCTCCGGGGCTAACGAGGTGTTGTTGCCGGCCCGGTACTACGGACGCGTGCTGCTGGCCGAGGACAATCCGGTTAATCAGGAAGTGGCCGGCATTCTGCTGAGCGAGCTGGGTCTTGGTCACACCCTGGCCAGCAACGGCCGGCAGGTGCTGGATTTCCTGCGGCAGCAGCCCTACGACCTGATCCTCATGGATTGCCAGATGCCGGAGATGGATGGCTATCAGGCGACGATGGCCATTCGTGCCATGGAGGCAAAAGGGGAGTTGCGCGGTCACATCCCCATTGTTGCCCTGACCGCCAATGCCGTGGCGGGGGATCACCAGCATTGTCTGGCCACGGGCATGGACGACTATCTCAGCAAGCCTCTGGCCGAGGCTGCCCTGCGCCGGGTGTTGACGCGCTGGCTGGGGCCGCCCTGGCAACAGGAGCCGGTGTCCCCGGTACCAGAGGCACCCGTGCCGACTGAATCAGCGCTGCCAGAGCTGGACCTGGCCGCACTGAATGCCATCAGGGCCCTTTCCGACAGCCGGGGCAATAGTCTGGTTGGGCGCGTCGTCCGGGCATTTCTGGACGACTATCCTTTACGCATGCGTCTGCTGAAAGACGGCTTGGCTGCGCAGGATGCGGAGAGTGTGCGCAAGCTGGCGCACTCGCTGAAGTCGAGCTGTGCCAATGTCGGTGCCATGCAGATGGTGGCCATTTTCAAGGCGCTGGAGGCCCAGGCCAAGGCAAATGAACGCATGGAAGCGCCCCTCGGGGAGCTGGAGGCTGTGATGGAGCGGATTACACCAGTGCTGGAGCAACTGGTGCAGCAGGGAGAGCGTGATCATGCCACTGCCAACTGAACGTGTTGCACGTGTGCTGGTTGTCGATGATGACGCCGTGCTGCGAATTCTGGCGCAAGAGGCGTTGCGCGGCTTCGGGCTGTCGGTCATCGAGGCCGACAGTGGTGAAGCTGCGTTGCAGCAGCTGCACACGGACGGGGCGCCGGATCTGGTCTTGCTTGATGTGGAAATGCCGGGCATGGATGGCTTCGAGGTGTGCCGGCAGATCCGGCAACGTTTTGATGCGGTCACTTTGCCCATCATGATGATTACCGGTAGCGACGACACCGCATCAGTAGCCCGGGCCTATGAGGTCGGGGCGACCGACTTTATCGCCAAACCTGTCAACTGGCCCATCCTCGGGCATCGTGTGCGTTCCCTGTTGCGTAGCGCCGAACTGGCGCAGTCTTTCCGGCGCTTGCAGCGCAAGCAGTCCGGCTTGCTCGAGGCAGTGCCGGACATGATGTTCGTGCTGGATCGTGATTATATCTATCGCGATTTCAAGGCAGGTAACGGTATCGCCCCCTTTGTGCCTCCCGAAAGTTTTATGGGCAAGGCCATTCATGACGTGCTCCCCTTCGAGGTAGCCGCCAGCATGGAATACACCATTGATCGTGTGCTCGAAACCAACGAGCTCATCACGCTGGCCTACACCCTGACCATGGATGGCGAATCCCATCATTACGAGGCCCGCTTTGCGCGCTGTGGCGTGGACGAAGTACTGGCGGTGGTGCGCGACATCACCCAGCACAAGCGCAACGAAGAACATATCCGGCACCTGGCTTATTATGACTCGCTCACCGGCATGCCCAATCGCCAGCACTTTCACGAGCTGCTGGAAGAGGCAATGGATGAGGCGAAGCTGGCGAATACCCGGCTGGCGCTGATGTTTCTGGATCTGGACGGATTCAAGCGCATCAATGACACACTCGGTCATGATATTGG
>CAYGBB010000023.1:0-8995 GCA_964347985.1 uncultured Moraxellaceae bacterium | reverse complement strand
GCCGCGCACCTGCGCGTGGGCCGTCGCGCTCCGCAGTCGGTCGCCGAGCGTCTGCGTGAGCATCTGCGCACCTCGGACCGGGTGCTGTTATCTCCCGGCTCCAAGCGAAAAGTGGCAAACATTGCCCGTCTCGGGGGTGATGAATTCACCGTGCTGATACATGGTGTCGAGCCTGAAAAAATGAATGAAATTGCCCAGCGTATCTGCATGGCGCTGGAAGAGCCTTTCCTGTGTGCCGACAATGAAGTGGCAGTGACCACCAGTATCGGTATTGCCATTTTTCCCGAGGATGGTCATGACGCATCCTCATTGCTCAAGCATGCTGACCGCGCCATGTATCATGCCAAGGAGCAGGGGCGAAACAACTGGCAGTTCTTCAAGGCAGACATGGAGGCGGGGGCGCATGAGCGCTTGCGACTCGAGCATGAATTGCGGCAAGCCCTGAACGGGGATGCACTGACTCTGCTTTATCAGCCGATAGTGCGTGCGGACACCATGCACGTGGACAGTTTTGAAGCGTTGTCACGCTGGCTGCATCCTGTGCGGGGCATGATCAGCCCGGATGAATTTATTCCGGTGGCGGAAGAGATGGGGTTGATCATTCCGCTCGGTGAGCGCGTGCTGCGTAATGTCTGCCGGCAAATACGGCAGTGGTTGCTCGACGGGTTGCCGGTCGTGCGGATTGCCGTCAATGTGTCCGGGCACCAGGTGCGCGAGTTCGATTTTGCCGACAAGGTGCTGGCCATCCTGGACGAGGAAGAAGTGAGTGGTGATTACATCAGGATCGAGCTTACTGAAAGTGTGTTGATGAATGCGACGCCGCACATGATCTCGGCGCTTGATCGTCTCGGTGAACGGGGCATCACTATCGCCGTGGATGATTTTGGCAGTGGTTATTCCTCCATTGCCTATCTCAAGCATTTTCCGATCACGGAGCTCAAGATCGACAAGAGCTTTATCGACGGGATTCCCCTGAACCGGCACGATGCCGAGGTCACCGCTGCCATTCTGGCCATGGTCAAGCACTTGCATCTGGAAGTGGTGGCCGAGGGGGTGGAAAGCAGGGAACAACTGGAGTTCCTCATCGCTGCCGGTTGTGATTTCCTGCAGGGGTACCTGTTCAGTCCCCCGGTAACCGCGGTGGTAGCGGCATCATTCATGGCCAATCCCATGCTGCTCCGGCCGGCAAAGGCGCCGGCATTGTTCGGATCGTCAGGCGTGCCTGCATCCACATAGCCGGGGGTGTACCGCTTGAGGTCCGGCGTGTTGCCGATCGCCGTGCGGTCACGCATGCTAGGCGGCCTTCTTCCCGCGTCGGAGTTCGCTATGCCCAATCCTGTCCTGCATCAGCTCAATGTGCTTGGCTCTGTGCTCAGTTCCCAGCTCGGGATGTGGCGAGGGGCCTCGGTGCTTCCCGCCGTGGTGCACAGCCAGCAACCGGCGCAACGGCTGCGCTTGTTCGAGATGGAAGGCTGCCCGCATTGCCGTGCCGTGCGGGAAGCGCTTACCGCCCTGCATCTCGATGCGGATATCCTGCCCTGCCCCAGGGGGGGGAGCCGTTTTCGCCCCGAGGCAGAGCGTCTGGGAGGAAAGGCACAGTTTCCGTTGCTGCAAGATCCCAACACCAACACCCTGATGTACGAGTCGGCCGATATCGTGGCCTATCTGTTCCGTACGTATGCCGGTCGCGACGTGCCGAAACCCTATCAGCCAGATAGCGTACTGCCGAAACTGCGTGCAGCAGCGTCGGTGCTGCGCGGCTTGCGCGGCCTCAACGTGCGCCCGTCGAAAGTGCCGGCACAGCCACTGGAGTTATGGAGCTTTGAGGCCAGTCCTTATGCGCGCCTGGTGCGTGAACGACTCACGGAGCTGGAAATTCCGTATGTGCTGCACAATGTCGGCAAGGAGCGCTGGCAGGATATCGGTCCGGCGGTATTGCGCTTGAGGCCGGGTCCTTATCTCCCGATCGAAGGCGGCAAGCGCGCGGGACACTTTGCGCGTACCGGTCACATGCAGGTGCCGTATCTAGAAGACCCGAATACCGGCGTGAAAATGCTGGAGTCTGCGGCGATTATTGATTATCTGGAAAACACCTACGCGCAGTAACGATAGCGGGGTTAACAAGCGACGGACACTACAGTGCGTTAATGAGCGGGGAGCACCATGGGCAAGGTTCGAGTGACAATGTTGGTTCTGGCCGGGCTGTCATTGCTGGTGCTGGGCGGGTTTCTTGCCTATGTGCTACCCCAGCATCGGGTAGTGCATGTCGATGGTTTTGAAGTGAAGCGGGTGGATGGTCGTGCCGTGGCGGTGACACCACAGCAGCAACCGGCACCGGTCTCCGGCAGTGATGTGTATTTCATTCACGCCTCCAATCCGGCGCGCACCGATGTGCATGTTTTCCGGAATGAAGATACCGGCTTTGGTTTTCCCTGGTACCTGAAGTTTGATGCGGCCGAGCTGCAAGGGCAGGCCCAGCTACTGGCGCGGGATGACAATCAGCTGGTGTTGCTGACGTATTACGGTTGGCGCATTCCGATGCTGAAACTGTTTCCGAATGTCGTTGACGTTGAGGCCTGGGACAGCACGACAGAGCCATGGCCGGTTTTCAATATTGTTTTTCTGGGGATGTTCGCCGTGCTGGCCGGTGTGATTGTCTGGAAGTTCAGAAGCTGGCGACAGCGCTGGCGTGACAGAAAGAATGCGGTGTAACGGGCCGTCAGCGCCGGTCTGCAGGCTGGCCTTGTCCGGGCCACCAGAAGACGGTGCCAAGGTGGCTGGCGGGCGAGATGGCCAGCACCATCATGTCAGGGGCTTGCGCATGAGGGAGACAAGCACGCCATGGTGGATGCGATCCTCCAGCGGTATCCAGCCGCGTTGCAGATAGAAGCGCTGCTGGTCTGACGTGAACAGGAACAACTCAGGGTGGCCCTGTGCCAGAGCGAGCACGGCAATGGCATCGATGAGGGCGGCTCCGATGCCTTGCCCCCGTGCAGCCGGCAGGACCAGGACATTGGCCAGCCATGGCGAATAGGGGGCCAGTCCCTCCATGTCATCCTTGACCAGACTGGCCGAGCCCAGCAGTTGCTGATCGGCATTAATGGCCACCAGCGTGGTCGGTGATGCGGTCAGGATGTGCCAGAAAAACTCGTTTTCCCAGTCGGTAACACTCATGTCCGGATGCGTGGCATGCCATTCGGCCTGATGCAGTGTTGCCAGTGCGGGGATCAGTTTCGTGTGGTTACGCAGTGGGTCAATGGTCCAGTCCGGCATCACGGCTATCCAGAATGTTATCGGGGCTGGCTGTCAATACGGATGATGCGGCCGTGCTCATCGTGATGCACCACGCAGATTGAGCTGGCGCGGCCGTCCATGACCTCCTGCTCGGGCAGCTGGAAGTGGCGCGCGTAATCACTCAGGACATGAGCCTCTTCATTGTGCGCCTTGCGTGAGGGCAGTAGCCGCCACAGCAACAGGGTGCCAGAAGTGCCTGCCAGCATCACGACAGAGCCCTCCAGGTTAATGGTCCCGCCCAGCAGCTTCATCAGCGTGGGATGAAAACTGGTACCAATGCCCGAAAGCCAGTTGAACGTTCCCATCACGGGGCGCCACAGCCACAGCCACCCACCCCAAAGCATGGCCGTGAAGGCATCGGAAACAAGGCGATGGTGCCAGTGCAACTGATGTCGGGCGTTGATGATCATCGAACGTCTCATTCTTTTGTACTCTCTCTTTTTTCTTTCCCGAACCTGGGTCGGGACGTTGGCAGGCGTGGTGTCACGGGATGTGCCTTGTCATGTGTACGGGCGGTCTCAGCGCCGCCGGATGCCCCGGTCCGGGCTGACCCAGCGTGCACGTTGTCCGCGACGGCTCAGCAGTACCTGCGGGTAGGCCACCACAGTGGTCGCGATGTTGATGATCCAGAATACGATGGGGTACCAGATCATCCAGTAGTAGTTGCGCCCGAGGCCATGGTCATAGCGGCTGTCCAGCCATTTGCTGAAGCCGAATTGCAGCAGGCAGACAGCCCCGAGCAATACCCCGCTGGACTGGGGGATCAGGGGTGAGCCGAGCGCCGGCAGCAGTCCATTGCCGGGCAACATGAGGCCGGCCAGCCACAGCACCGTCAGCAGCAGCATGAGATAGGACCAGAAAACGCTGACGCACATTTCCAGCAACAGTGGCCACATGTAGTTCTGTCCCGGATGTTTCAGCACATCAAGGTTCTTGAGCAGGACCTGTGCCCCGCCCTTTGCCCAGCGCAAGCGCTGCTTCCACAGCCCCCCCAGCGTTTCCGGCATCAGTATCCAGACCATGGCATTGGGCTCGAAGTTGACGTGCCAGCCAGCACGCTGCAGTTTCCAGGTAATGTCGATGTCTTCGGTCAGCATGTCGGTACTCCAGTACCCAACCTGATGCACGGCCGACCTGCGAAAGGCGGTGATGACGCCGGACACGGTGAAAATGCGACCAAAACTTTTCTGGGCGCGTTTGATCATGCCGACAATCGAGGAGAATTCACCGACCTGAACGCGGCCGAGCAGTGTCGACCGATTGCGGATGCGCGGATTGCCGGTGACTGCGGCCACCTGCGGATTTTCGATAAAGTGCCGCACCATCCAGTGTGCGGCATGCGGATCAAGCAGGGCGTCGCCGTCAATCCCGATCAGGATTTCGTGGCGGGCCAGCAGGCTGCCGGCTTGCAACCCCATGGCCTTGCCCTGGTTTTGCGCCAGATGGACCACGCGCAGCCGCGGATTGGCGGCGGCCATGCGATCCAGCACGCTGCCGGTGTTGTCCGTGCTGCCATCGTTGATGGCGATAATCTCGAACTCCGGATAGTCCAGCGCCAGCGCATGCGAGATGGTTTCCTCGACATTGTCGCCTTCGTTGTAGCAGGGCACCAGGACGCTGACGGGAGGCGTGTTGGCCAGCATGCGTGGCTGGTGCGCGGGCGGCTCATGCCGTTCCCTGCGCAGGTAGAAAATCATGGCGCCTGTCATCCACAGGCAGGACATGAACAATGGATAGTAGAAAACGAACCCCAGCAATCCTTGCCACAGGCCATGCAACTGTCCTGTCACTGGCGAAGCTCCGGAGCATTCGGTTTGCGGTCCAGCACGGGCTTGAGCACGGCGGGGTCTGGATGATTCCTGAAGAGCTGGTCGGGATAGTAGCCCGTATGCTGCACACCCTCGTCGTACAGTTGGCGAATGGTGTTGGCCATTTCCTGGCTGGGGATGACGCGGGTGCCGTCACGCCAGTCAATGGACTGCAGTTCGAACACCACTTTTTTCATGGCGCCGGGGTGATCATTGACGGAGGCAACCAGTTGGTGGAAAAACGACTGCACATCGGCCACATTTTCCATGTACGGCATGGCCATGATGGCAGTGAAGTCGTAGCGCGCAATCGAATTGTCCAGTGATTGCGAATACCACACTTCGGCCTTCGGATTGAGGGCGACGCGGGCGTAAAGGTTGCGCGCGGTTTTGAGCGAAGGTTGTTCCTGGCGAACCACATCGGCCATTTCCATGGCGAAGTCATCCAGCGCATTGATTTTCAGGATGGTCCAGCGACCAATCAGGTCGTCGTTGGCGCGGATTTCTGCGAGTGAGTCTGGCAGGCCCCACTCCCGATAGGTTTTCAGGCCGAACGCGCTGCCGTCTTCATAATCGGAGAGGGTGAGATCATCGTGGAACAGCAGTCCGTCAAAGGGCGCGGCGCGAGCCAGGTCTTCATGGATTTCACGGATGACACTGCGTGCACGGAGCGAGAATGGCGAGAGACGGAGATACCCCATGTTGACGTGGTCGGACTTTTCGCTGGGCAATGTCAGCACGCGGTCAGCCGAGGCGGGATGACCGGCGGGCAGTTCCCAGGCGAGTGTCGGCATCCATGCATACAGTCGTTTCACCGGGGTACGGGTACGGATTTGCCAGGCGACACGATTGAACAGGTCGGCGCGCATGGGCAGATGCCGGTTGGGAAAATAGACCGCGTCTGCCGAGCCATTGCCATCCGGGTCGGCATACGCCTGCAGGTAAACCGTGTTTACCCCCATGGCACCGATACGGTCGAGCAGGTGGCTGAGATTTTTTTCCTGCTGCTCAGGGTTGGCATCGTAAAGGTAGTCCATGTCCACGTGCATGATTTTCTGCGGACGGTCATTGTCGGAAAGGTTCTGGTTGCGGATGGCAATTTCGCGATTGAGATCCCAGAGCGCCATGGTGCGCTCGACCAGAATGCGGCGCAGTCCCCAGAGAGGTGTGCCTTGCATGTTGGCGCCGTCATCCAGGGAGAGTCCGACAGGCATGCCGAGCTTTTCAGCAATCGTGCGGGTGGTGCTGTTGTAGCGCCCGTAAGGCCAGGCGATCACGCGTGGGGCATGGCCGGTATGGCGGCGGATCAGGTCACTGTTGCGGCGCAGGTCAGTCTGGATGCGCTGGGCATAACTGGCCTCGCTTTCATGGCGCAGCTCCTGCGACAAGTAGCGGCGTGTGGTGGTGGCCGGCTGCATGTTGCCCTGGGGATTGCCCTGGATGCCCTTGTGCAGGTCGAAGCTGTGGCTGCCGATTTCCATGAGGCCGGTCTGGCGCATCTCTCGCAGCTGGTTCCAGCTCAGCAGCTTTTCCCGCGGGATGCTGCGGCCATCAAAGTTGACCGTGTCTTTTTCTTCGAGCCAGCTGCCGACCACCGCAATGACGGCGGGAATCCGGAACATCTTCAGAACTGGCCAGGCATTCTGGTAGACGGACTGGTAGCCATCATCGAAGGTGATGAGCACGGCCTTGGCCGGCAGGGGCTTCTTGCCGGCCTGATCGGCAATGACATCGTCCACACTGACAAAGCGGTAGCCACGGTTGCGCAGCCAGTCCATCTGGCGCACGAACATGGTGGGGCTGACGGCATACTCCGGTACCAGGGCCTGGTCGCGATCCACAATCTCGTGGTAGCTGAGGATGGTCAGTTTTTCCTGGGTGTCAGCCGGGACGGCCGCACTGAACAGGCACAGCAACAAAGCCCCAAGCAGGGGAAGAAATCGGGTCGACATGGTCTGCTCTCGGCTTGGGAGCAGACAAGGACCGCGTGTTCTGGCAACAGGCGCGGACGGGCTCCCGAAGGCGCGGTATTCTAGCAGGTCTGGTTAAAAAACAGACAGCCCTGGCTGGCGTCAGGTGTTGATTATTTGTTGGTTGAGCCAGCCACTGCAGCCGCAGAGAATCATTCCCACCACGGATAGAAGTCCGGCATGGCGCTGGCCTTGCCGTTATAGGCCGGGTCGCGTTTTTCCAGAAAGGATTTCACGCCTTCCTTGCCGTCGCCAATGCTGGTGTAGAACATCGACAGCGACTCGACCTTGTGGGCTTCACGCGGATGCGGCTGCGCGCTGTTGCGGTACATCATCTGCCGGATCAGGGCGGTGGAGACCGGCGAGCGGTGCGTCACGAACCTGCGTGCCAGGGCATAAGCCTCTTCCATCAGTTTTTCCGGCGGCACCACGGCTTTCACCAGGCGTCCGCGCAGGGCTTCCTCGGCGGTCAGGATGTCGGCGCTGTAGACCCACTCGAGTGCCTGCTGGATGCCGACAATGCGGGGCAGGAACCAGGTTGAGCAGGCTTCCGGGGCGACGGCAATCTTGCCGAAGACAAAACCGATGCGGGCTTTTTCCGAGGCAATGCGGATATCCATCGCCAGCGTCATGGTGGCGCCGATGCCGACAGCGGCACCGTTGATGGCACCGATCACCGGCTTCTTGCACTCGAAAATGCTGAGGGCCACGCGGCCACCGGTATCGCGCACGCCGCGCTGGAAGGGGGCCTCGGTCAGATGCTCGTGCATGTCGGCCATGGTGGGGTGCACGCTCTCGTCCAGACCGAACACGTTGCCGGGCACCGACAGGTCCATGCCGGCACAGAAGGCCCGGCCGGCACCGGTCACGACAATGGCCTTTACTGCATCGTCCTCGCTGGCACGATGGAAGGCGTGCTCGAGTTCGTCCGCCATTTCCACCGTGAAGGCATTAAGCTGGTCGGGGCGGTTCAGGGTCAGGGTGAGAATGTCGTCGTCAACGCGGTAGTCGATAGTGGTGTAGTTCATGTCATGCCCCCGGAAAGTCTCCCTTTTTAGCACTGTGCGTGCAGACAAGGAATGTGTGGCCCGGGCCATCAACCGGTATTTCAGGCCGTACTTGTCCGTAAGAGGCGGTTGGCCATCAATACCGGTTGATGGCCCGGCACATGCATTCCGGGTCCGTGCTTGCTAAAGTCCGGCCTCTGTATTGATCCCCCGAGGCTTCCTGCATGAACGTCCTGATTATTCACGCCCATCCCGAACCCCAATCCTTTACCTCGTCGATGCTGAAGACGGCGGTAGCGGAACTGACTCATGCCGGTCATGAGGTGGTGGTGTCTGATCTGTATGCCATGGACTGGAATCCGGTAGCCTCGGCTGCCGATTTTGGCACCCGCAAGAATCCGGACTATCTGGTGTATGCCATGGAGCAACGGCATTCGTATGAAGCCGGCAGCATCGCACCGGACATCGCGGCCGAAGTCGAGAAACTGAAAAAAGCCGATCTCGTGATTTTCAATTTTCCGGTCTACTGGTTTTCCGTGCCCGCCATGCTGAAAGGCTGGATTGATCGCGTGCTGATTTCGGGCGTGTGTTATGGCGGTTTGCGTTTTTATGACCAGGGCGGCCTCAAGGGCAAGAAGGCGGCGCTCAGTTTTACGCTGGGTGGCCGCGATCACATGTTCGGCCCCGGCGCCATTCACGGCGAGCTGGAGGTGATGCTGCGCCCCTTGTTGCGGGGCACGCTGGCCTATGTCGGCATGGACGTGCTGCCGTTCTTCCCCGGTTATCACATCCCCTACCTGAAGCCCGAGGCGCGTGACCAGATCATGCAGGACTACAAGGGCTGGCTGGCGCAGCTGGAGACGGCTACCCCGCTCGTGTTTCCGAAAATGAGCGAGTTTGACGAAAAACTGTATCC
>CAYGBB010000022.1:12334-15130 GCA_964347985.1 uncultured Moraxellaceae bacterium | reverse complement strand
ACCCTGAATGGCGGTGCCGTGGCCGACTCGGCCGGCGCCGTGCTTCCCCTCAGTGATGATGAAGCGATCAACTCGCCGTCGGCGGCCAGCGGCACCATCGCGGTCGGCGCCAGTGCCGTGGTGGCGTTCGATGTCACCATCAATACCGGCGTGGCGGATGGCACCGTCATCAGCAACCAGGGCCAGGTCGACAGCACCGAGCTGCCGGCTGACCTGACCGATGCCGACGGTGTCGACTCCAATGGCGACCAGCCGACCACCATCGTGGTGGGCAGTGCCCAGCAACTGACGATCCTCAAGGAAGTCTTCGTGGTGGGCGGCGGCCCTGCGCTGCCGGGCGGCCAGCTGGAGTACGTGGTGCGGGTGACCAACACCGGCACCACGCCAGCCACGCAGGTGGTGCTGACCGACGACATGACCACCCTGAGCGGCCAGGCTGCTTTCATCGCTGGCTCGGCCACCCTCAATGGTTCCACCAATGGCGTCAGCTATGTCGCCCCGGCCCTGACCGCCAACTACGCCGCGACCTACGGCACCCTGCCTGCCGGCGCGACCGCCACCCTGCGTTTCCGCGTGCAGATCAGCGGTACCGTGGCCAGCGGTACCGTTCTCAGCAACACCGGTCGTGTGAGCTGGGATGTGCCGACCGTGACAGCCAGCAGCACCGTCGCCGTCACCATCGGTGCCGTCCCCGGCAGCGCCACCCTGAGCGGCCGTGTCTGGCATGACGCCGATTTCGACAACACTGCCGACAGCAGTGAACGCAACCTGTCGGGCTGGAGCGTCGAGGTCTACCGCAGCAGCACCCTGCTGGGCAGCTCCACCACCGATGCCAGCGGCCTCTACAGCCTGAGCGGTCTTGCCCCCACGGTTACGGTGGCCGACCAGTACGAGCTGCGTTTCACGGCGCCGGGTGCCAATGCCAGCACGACGGCCAGGCTCGGTCTGGCCGACTCGGTCTTTACCAATGAGCTGCAGCGGATTACCGGCATCAGTGCGGGGTCTGGCAGCAATGTACAGAACCTGAACCTGCCCATCGACCCGAACGGGGTGGTCTACAACTCCATCACGCGCGCACCAGTGGCCGGCGCCCGGCTGACACTGGTCAATGGCAGCGGTGCTGCCGTGGACCGGACCTGCTTCGTCGATCCGGTGCAGCAGGACCAGGTAACGCTGGCCCTGGGCTTCTACAAGTTCGACCTGAACTTCAGTCATCCCTCCTGCCCGGCCGGCAATGATTACCTGATCCAGGTCACGCCGCCCGTCAGCGGTTACGAGAGCGGACTGTCGCGCATCATTCCCCCGTCCAGCAGCGCGGATACTGCCGCCTATGACGTGCCGTTCTGCCCGGGCGATACCAATGCCGGCACCGGCGAGTGCGAAGTCCAGTCGGTGGCATCCGCACCATCGCTGTCGGTGCCGGCACGCACCGCAGGCACGGTGTATTACCTGCACCTGTCGCTGAACAATACCGCGGTGCCGGCAGACAGCCAGATCTTCAACAACCACATCGCCCTCGACCCGGTGCTCGTCAACGTCGTGTCCATCAGCAAGACCTCGGCGCTGGTGAATGTCAGTCGCGGCCAGATCGTTCCCTACGTGATCACAGTCAGGAATGCGCTGGGCGTGCCGCTTGCGGACATGGGCGTCGTCGATACCTTCCCGGTCGGCTTCAAGTATGTCGCCGGCTCCAGTCGTGTCGACGGCCAGCCCGTGGAGCCGGTGATCACCAATCGCCAGCTGAGCTGGAACGGCCTGCAGCTCGGCACCGATTCACAGCGCACCATCAAGATGCTGTTCATCGTCGGCTCGGGCGTGAGCGAAGGCGAATATGTCAATCGCGCCCGGGTCCTCAATACCGTGACCGCGGAAGCGGTGTCGGGTGAAGCCACGGCCTCCGTGCGTGTGGTGCCCGATCCCACCTTCGACTGCACCGATGTCATCGGCAAGGTCTTCGACGATGCCAACCTGAACGGTTACCAGGATGCCGGCGAAGAAGGCCTGCCGGGGGTACGCCTGGCCACTGCGCGCGGCTTGCTGGTGACCACGGACGACCATGGCCGTTACCACATCACCTGTGCCGTCACACCGGACGAGGCCCGTGGCTCCAATTTCATCCTGAAGGTGGATGACCGCACCCTGCCCAGTGGTTATCGCATGACCACCGAAAATCCGCGGGTCCTGCGCGCCACGCGCGGCAAGATGATGAAGTTCAACTTCGGCGCCACGCTGCACAAGGTCGTGCGTCTCGATGTTGCCAACGGCGTGTTCGAGCCGGGCAGCACTGACATGCGCATCCAGTGGACCACGCGCATGAGCCTGCTGTTGCGTGAACTCAAGAAGGCCCCGTCCGTGTTGCGCCTCGCCTACATGGCCGAGGTTGAGGATGAGGCGCTGGTCGAGGCACGCCTCAAGGCGTTCAAGCAGGAAGTGAAACGGCTGTGGGCAGAAGAGAACAACCCCTACGAGCTGACCATCGAAACAGAAGTGTTCTGGCGAACAGGCGCGCCCCCCGCCAGGAGCAGAAACAAATGAGCCGCTGCATGAATGCCTATTTCCAGAACGCCTTGTCGGGACGACTCCGGCAAGCCCCCGTACGGCTCGGAATGGTTGAATGGTCGATCACCGGAATGCTGAAACCCATCACACTGCTGACATCGCTCACGCTGGCCTCGGCCGGTGCCTGGGCCGAAACCGCAACAGACGCCAGTGCCAGCGAACACAGCAAGCCGCTCGTTCGCGAAACAGCGCCACTGGGGCAGGCGGTCGAACGCCAGCTGTCGCCGTATATCGCGC
>CAYGBB010000022.1:0-12324 GCA_964347985.1 uncultured Moraxellaceae bacterium | reverse complement strand
ACCTGGCTGCAGGATGACAGTATCTACGGGAAGAGCCTGGGCGACCGCATCGAAACGCAGCAGGTGCTGGAGCAGGAGGTCAAGACCATCAAGCTGCAGAATCTGGTGCCGCCGATCCGTTATGTGTCAGGCGCTTCGGCGATTCCTGAAAGCTACATCGGATTGCTGCGCGATATTCTGGCGCGCATGAAAGATCGCAAGAATGTTCGTCTGCACTTTGTTGGGCACTCCGATAATGTGCGCCTGATCGGCGCGCTCAAGGACAAGTACACAGATAACACCGGCCTGTCGCGCGAGCGCGCCGGCACGGCGGCGGAGTTCTTCCAGAGCGCACTGGGGTTGCCGCCGGAATCCATTTCCTATGAAGGCCTGGGCGAAAGTGTGCCGGTGGCCAGCAATGCCACTGCCGATGGCAAGGCCAGGAACCGTCGCGTGGAAGTGGAAGTCTGGTACGACGAAATCGAAGAGAAGATGGTCGACAAGGAAGTGGTTGTCTCCGAGAAGATAAACCGCCTGAAGGTGTGCCGTGTCGAAACCATGTGCAAGCTGGTCTACAAGGAAGGTCATGCGAAACGGGCGCGCATCAAGAACCTGATTCCGCCGCTGCATTTCACCGAGGAATCGGCCGCTGTTCCGGAAGAGTTCAGCAACCATGTCCTGCAGGCATTCAACAATCTGGCCAACAAGCAGAACGTGGTGGTGAAGCTGATCGGCTATACCGACACGACACCGCTGGCCGGACGCGACGAGCGCATTTATGGCAATCATCTCGGGCTGTCCAAGGCCCGCGCCCGTCGTGCCGCGCTGGCCCTTCAGGATGTGCTGAAGCTGCCTGCATCGGCCATTGAAAGTGACGGCAAGGGCAATGCCAATCCGATCGCCTCCAACGATGCCGAATCGGGACGTGCCCTTAACCGCCGCATTGAAGTCGAGTTCTGGTATGACGACATCCTGAACGAGCTGCCGGACGAGCCGCAGTTCTGTCCGGAAGCGGCTGCGGCTGAAACCGTCACGCGTATTTACGAGCCGCCCAGCGGCCCGATCAAGCCGGTGTATTACGACAGCGGCAAACCGCAGCTGGAAGACGCCTATGTCGAGCGCCTGCGCGGCATTCTGGCCGATGTGAAAGAGCGCACCAATGTGCGCCTGCGCTTCATTGGCTACGTTAATAACGAGCGTCTGGATCGCCGTACCGCGATGATTTATGGCGATGACATCGGCCTGTCGTCGGCCCGCGCCCGCCGCGTGATGGAGCTGGTCAAGCCGGCACTGGGGCTGACGGACGCCCAGGCCGAGTTTGAAGGGCGTGGCTATGTGCAGACCGATGACGTCGTCAACACCGGCTTCATCGAGTCGGCGGTGTCCCGCGTCGACGTGCAGGTGGTCTATGACGAACTGGCGGTCATGGATGACATGGATGCGGTCGACATCACCCGGCTGACGCGCGAGATCAGTCTGGTGAATCCTTACGCGCTCAACCTGATGCGCATCACGGTGGATGGTCGCCCGATTGATGATCCCAACAAGGGTATTCCGGATGTGCAGCGTTGCACCGACGTGGCGCTGGAAAAGGCCGACGTGCAGTTCAAGTTCGACAATCTCGAATCCCGTCCGCGCCTGAATGTCACGGCCTGGCCGAACAGCATCCGCTATCAGGATGATGCATCGACCGAGTTTGCCGAGAACCGCGTGCAGTTCCGTCTCTACACCAATTACGCGGCGTCCATCGACAAGGCGGAAATCCGCGTATTCGACGCGGGTAAATCCCTGCGCGACACGCCGTTGGCCGTGGTGCCGGTAGATGTGAACGGACGTGCCGAGTGGCAAGCCGACTTCGAGACCTACAAGGCGCCGGGACGCGAGCTGGTGTATGTGCTGCGTGTGCATGACAAGGACGGCAATTTTGACGAGACCGCCGCGCAATCGCTCTGGATAGTGGATCAACTGCCGGCCAGAGTGCAGGAGGCCGACGCCGAAAAAGAACTGCGGGTCGGCTATGGCGAAAACCGGCTGGTGCAGAAAAACATTCCGCTGAATGGCGGTGCGATCAAGGTCTACGGTTCAGGCATTCCCGCCGGACATCATGTCTGGGTGGCCGGACGACCGGTGCCGGTGGCGGACAACGGCGAGTTCGTGGTCGAGGAAATCCTGCCGGCCGGTTTGCACACGGTAGAAGTGGCCATTCTTGATGAGGCCGGCAATGGCGACCTGTTCCTGCGTGATCTGGAACTGAAGAAAAATGACTGGTTTTATGTCGCCATGGCAGATGTCACGGTCAGCGATAACCAGACCAATGGCCCGGCCGAGCTGGTGACCAACGACAATGCGCACTACGACAATGATCTGGATGTGGACGGGCGCCTGGCGTTCTTTACCACGGGCAAGTTCGGCAAGGACTGGCAACTGACGGCCAGTGCCGACACGCTGGAAGGCCCGGTTGACGAGCTCTTCAGCAACTTCATGCAGAAGTCGCCGGATGCCCTGTTCCGCCGCATCGACCCGGATTATTTCTATCCGACCTACGGGGATGACAGTACCGTTGAAGAGGCCGCGCCCACGCTGGGCAAGTTCTATCTCAAGCTGAAGCAGAACGACAATTACGGCATGTGGGGTAATTTCAAGACATCCTACACCGACAACTCCCTCGCCCATGTGGATCGCAGCCTGTATGGCGGCAACGCCCACTACCAGTCTGCCGCGGTCACCGGTTTTGGTGAAAAGCGTTTCATGATTGACGGCTTTGCTGCCGAGCCGGGCACCGTGTCCGGTCGCGATGAGTACCGGGGTACCGGTGGTTCGCTGTATTACCTGCGCCACCAGGATGTGCTGACCGGTTCGGAGCGCGTGCGTATCGAGATTCGTGACAAGATTTCCGGCATGGTGCTGGCCGTCAAGAACCTCACGCCTGCACAGGATTACGACATCGACTATCTGCAGGGCCGGGTCATGCTGGCTGAGCCGCTGTCTCCCACCAGTGCCGACAACCTGCTGGTGTCGAGTGATGCCGGCGGGGGCAACGAGGCCCATCTGGTGGTGCGCTACGAGTACTCCACCGGCTTTGACGATGTCAGCAACCTGAGCAACGGCGGTCGTGCCCATTACTGGTTCGGCGATCTGCTGAAGATTGGCGTGACCACCAGCAGCAGCGATGAGGCGGGCAACGAAAGCACGCTCAATGCCGGCGACATCACGCTGCGTAAAAATGCGGAAACGTGGTTCAAGGCCGAGTTTTCCGGCAGCGAGGGCGTCAGCTCGACAGCCTTCCTGTCCAACGACGGCGGTTTCAATTTCGGTGAGGCGGGCAATACCCTTGTGGGTAACGACGCCTCGGTACAGGCGGATGCCACCCGTTTTGATGCCAGCATCAACCTGCGTGACATTCATGAAAATGCCAATGGTGTCCTGACGGCTTACCAGCAGTCGGTCGATGCCGGGTATTCCGCCCCGGGCCTGATCACGGCGCGTGATACCGGGCAGACCGGTGCCACCTTGCGCGTGCCGGTTGGCACGAAGGCCGAGGTGCGCGCGAAGATCGACCAGAAGGTACAGGACCAGGGCCTGGAAACCGAAGCCGCCGAACTTGATGTTGCCTACCAGGTGAACGAGCGCTGGAAAGTGAGCACCGGCCTGCGCCAGGAAAGCCGCGAGGACAATTCGCCGGTCGTGCCGCTGACGCAGATCGAAGGCGAGCGTACCGACCTGGTGGTGCGTGCCGACTTTGACTCGAAGGGCAAGTGGACATCCTACGGCTTCATCCAGGATACGGTCACCAGCACGGGCAACCAGGAAGAGAACGGCCGCGTCGGCGCGGGTGGTGCCTATCGCGTGACAGAGCGTTTCAAGACCACGGGCGAAGCCTCCTCCGGTGATCTCGGCATGGCCGCCCGCCTGGGCACTGAATATCTGGTGTCAGACCGCACCAATCTCTACCTGAACTATGCGCTGGAAAACGAACGCACCGACAACGGCGTGCGCGCACAGAAAGGCAGCATGAGCACGGGCTTCAAATCGCATTACTCCGATACCACCAGCGTGTATCTGGAAGAAAAATACACGCACGGTGATGTGCCGACCGGGCTGACGCATGCCACCGGTGTCGACCTGGCGCCGAATGACCGCTGGAATTTTGGCGCCAGTCTGGATTTCGGCGCGCTGAACGACAATCAGACCGGTGCCGAAATTGAACGCAGTGCCGTCGGCGTCAAGGTTGGCTACGGCTTTGAGGGCATGACGCTGGCGAGCACGCTCGAGTATCGCGTGGACAATCTGCAAAATCCTGACCTGAGTGTGTCCGAGCGTCGCACCTGGCTGACCAAGAACAGTGTGAAGTACCAGTTCTCGCCGGACGCTCGCCTGATCGGCAAGCTCAACTATTCCGAGAGCAAAAGTTCGCTGGGCGAGTTCTACGATGGCACGTATACCGAGCTGGTGGCGGGCTATGGTTATCGTCCGGTGGACAACGACCGTTTCAATGCCCTGCTCAAGTACACCTACTTCTATAACCTGCCGTCGGCCGGTCAGGTGACGATTGCCAATACCGCGGCGGAGTTTATCCAGAAGAGCCACATCATGTCGGTGGACACCCTCTACGACCTGACTCCGCGCTGGACGCTTGGTGGCAAGTACGCCTATCGCCTGGGTCAGGTCAGCCAGGACCGGAGCAATCCGCAGTTCTATGACAGCCGCGCCAGTCTTTATATTGTGCGCGCCGACTGGCACGTGATGCGCCACTGGGATGCCATGATCGAAGGCCGTCTGCTGGATCTTCCGGATGCGAAGGATCAGCGTAGCGGTGCCCTTGTCGGTCTCTACCGCCATCTTGGCGATCACATCAAGCTGGGAGCGGGCTACAACTTTACGTCGTTCTCTGATGACCTCACGGATCTCACCTATGACAGCCAGGGCTTTTTCATCAACCTGATCGGCAAGATGTAAGCATCTCCAGCCGGGCAGGGTGGTCCACCAGTGTAGTAGGACGGATATGATGCAGAGTTTTTATAACGGCTATTCGTGGCCGCAGCGGGAGGCGATCCATCACGAGCAGAAACGGCTGGAAAGCCTCGGTGAGCTTGACGCCCTGAGCTATATCAGGGAAAAGCGCCCCTGCGAAATTTGCGCGGATCCGCAACGGAGCGCCTGGCATGCCGAAGATTATTCGCAGCCGTTCCTGTTCACGCCGCCGGCTGTCTTTACCGTTTGCATGATTTGTCATCAGCGCCTGCACAAGCGCTTCGCCGCGCCACACGAGTGGAATGTTTTTCTGGCCCATGTCCGCTGCGGCGGATATGGCAGGGAGTTCACGGCCCTCTACAGTCAGGAGCAGCGGCGGGAGTGGGTGCTGCGGTCGCAAGACGGGCACGCCCCCGTGCTGCGGGAGATCCGGGCGAGATCAGGCAATGGCGCCGAGTGGTGGGAACACCTCAGCATGGATCCCGACTCGCTCGTGGCGGCCTGGGCCCGGCCACGTCCCCTTCGTCCCTATCCTTCCGTTGTCGCGTATCGCACCGCCCTCGCGCGGGTGGACCCGACCGACCGTGAACTTGAGTTGCTCGCGTTCCACGCCAACAGTCCCCGCCGCACGACAACGATGCGGCAATTGTCGGTAGAGATTTTCGCGTCCTCCAATCCGGCGACGGCCAGCGCGTTCTATGGTGCGCTGGCGGAAAAGCTGTGCCAGAAGCTGGCATGGCGTCCGGATAGCCGCGCAGACGGTTCGCCAGTCTGGATGAGCCTGATGGCGGAGGAGTGGCAACCGGAAGGTGGAGAGCCCCAGTGGACCATGATCCCGGCGTTGGCCGAAGTCTGCCGCAAGAATGCGGCGTCATTCCGCGTCATTCACTGCCTGGGCGAAATCTGACGGCACCAGTCAGTACCGGCCGTCAGTACCTGCGCGAAGTAGCTGCCAGAGAACGACACTCCCCCACACAGGTGTGGAATTGACGACGGTCAAGTCAATGTCAGGCCTGTCCTTTTAGAGTGCTCCACAAGTGAACAAGTGTTCACACTTGTGGAGACAGCCATGCAGCAACTGACCAATCTCGATGCCTCCTTCCTGCATATCGAGAACGACCATTCCCCCATGCATGTGGGCGGCGTAATGATTTTTGCAGCCCCGAACAACGGGCAGATGACCTTCAAGCGCTTGCGCAAACATGTAGCGGCCCGGCTGCAGACCGCCCGCGTATTCCGCCAGCGACTGGTGATGCCGGCCTGGCATCTCGATGCGCCCTGGTGGGTGGAGGACGAACACTTTTGCCTGGACGATCACCTCAGCCGGCTGACGCTGGTCGAGCCCCTCAGCAACGAGAACCTGCAGTCAGTAAGTGCTGACTTCTTTAGCCGGCCGTTGAGCCGGGAGCGGCCGCTGTGGGAGTTGCTCTATGTCGAGCCGGCCGCCAGTGGTCGTGGCCATGCGCAGCCGCCGGCAGCGGGCTTTGCCTTGCTGCTCAAGGTGCACCACGCCGCGCTCGATGGCGTGTCGGCAGAGGCGGTCCTGGCCGGATTGCTGGATGACAGCCCGACCCCGCGTACCTTGCCGAAAGATGACTGGCTGCCGGAGCCTGTGCCCTCGCTGCCGGCCATGGCCCTGCACCGCTTGGGTACGGCCAGCCGATGGCAGCAGCAGACGCGGGAGCTGTGGCGCACCGGCGCCCGCCTCGGGCAGCGCTTTCTGCAGCGCACGGTGAGCCGGCAAGAACGAAGCCTGCCGTACTACTTCCTGGCGCCACGCACCCCCTTCAATGTGCGGATTGGCCAGGCGCGTACTTACTGCTCCGCGGAGCTGTCGCTGTCACGCATCAAGCAGATAAAGAATTGTCAGCCGGGGCTGACCGTGAACGATGTGGTGCTCGCCATTTGTGCGGGAGCAGCACGACGCTATCTGCAGGACGAAGGTGCACTGCCGTCGCGGTCGCTGATTGCCATGGCACCGATATCCAGGCGCAACGAAGCGCAGAAGCAGTCACTGGGTAACAAGGTGTCGTCGATGCTGATCCGGCTGGCCACCGATATTGAAGACCCGCTGCAACGCTTGCTGCAGATTCACGAGAATGCGCGCCGCGCCAAGGAATACAGTCGCGAGATGACCATGGAGGTGTTGCTGGAGCAGTTGCCGCCATCCGCCACCGCCCACTTTCTCTCTGCGTTTGCACAACAGAACATTGCCCGACACCTGCCGCCAATGTTCAACATGATCATCACCAATGTGCCCGGCTCACCGGTGCCGCTGTATCTGGACGGCGCCATGATGAAAAGTGTGACCGGCATGGCTGGCGTGTTTGATGGCCTGGCCCTGACGATGGTCGTGTTGAGCTATCGTGACACGCTCTCCATTGGCATCACGAGTGCGCCGGAAGCGTTGCAGGATGCCCGACGACTGGTGACGTACCTGCAGGCTGCGCAGGAGGAGCTGGCCCATGCCGTGCTGCCGGAAACGACAATGCAGTCGGGTGGTCATCATGCGGAGCCTGAAGCATCGGCCGTTGCCTGAGCCCTTGCTTCGCCTGGTGAGGCTCAGGGGTGTGTGGTGCTGGCGGGAGCCACCTGATCGGGTCGCAGACGCAAGAAAGCGATCAGCGCCACCAGCGCGATGGCCGCCGCCAGCAGAAAAGCGCTGGCCGGGTGCAGCAGCCACAGTGCCCCGGCAATCAGTGAGGCGGGCAGGTAGATCAGGCCGGTCACAAAGTTGTACATGCCGATGGCCGATGCCCGCCGCTCCAGTTCCAGGTCGGCGATGAACGCCTTGCTCTGCGCTTCGTCAATTGCATAAAACACGCCGAACACGATGAACAGGATGACGATCTGCCATGGCTGTGTCGCAAATGCAAAGCCGAGGCTCGTCAGCAGGTAGGTGAAATAGCCGAGCATGATCATGTGGGCCCGGCCTATCTTGTCCCCGAGCCGGCCAAGCAGCGGTGCGGTAATCACGAACGCGATATTGAACAGGGCGTAGAGCAACACAATATCCTTGATGGCAAAACCAACACTGTGTGCACGCAGCAGCAGAAAGCTGAAACTGAAATAAGCCAGGGAGAAAATACCTGCGGAAACCAGGTAGCGCTTGAAGGCCGGGCTCAGGGTTTGCCAGGTGGCAAACATGTTTTCGCGCGGGTGCGGTACGCCGGGTTTGTCGGCAATGAAACTCAGCACCACGACGCTGAGCACGGCAGGCACCAGCGCCACCCAGAACAGAATGCGGAAAGTGGACTCGCCCTCGCCCAGCCACGACAGCAGGGCATACGCCACGAGCGGACCCAGCACGGCACCGGCTTTGTCGAGGGCCTTGTGCACGCCAAAGGAGTAGCCCCGGTTGCCCTTGTCGGCCACGGCGGACAACCAGGCATCACGGGGCGGGCCGCGAAAACTTTTGCCCAGGCGTTCGATGACACGAAACATGGCAAGCCCCGTCACCGAACTGGAGACCAGCAGGATGATCTTGGCGAGAGTCGAAAAGCCATAGCCCGCCAGAGCGAAAACCTTGCGCTTGCCGCTGCGGTCAGACAGCCAGCCGGCAAGGTAGTTCAGGGAGGAGGCAGACAGGTCGGCCAGTCCTTCGATCAGGCCCAGCAGGGCGGCCGAGGCCCCGGCGATGGTGGTGAAGAAAATGGCAAAGACCGAAAAGATGATCTCGGAGCTGAGGTCCGTCAGAAAGCTGACCAGTCCCAGCTTGAGGATGTCGGGGTGCACTCCAGGTGGTTTACCTTCCGGGGCGGCGGACATGGCGGTCTCCCTTGTTTCATTGTGCCGCCGTGAGGATGGCGTGGGCCCCTTTCTCGGCAATCATCACCGTCGGCGCATGAATGTTGCTGCCGGTGATGGTGGGCATGATGGAGGAATCAATCACGCGTAACCGTTCCACACCATGCACGCGGAGGTTGGCGTCCACCACGGCCATGCGGTCGTTGCCCATGGGGCAGGTGCCGGTAGTGTGGTACACGGTCTCCACATGATCACGCACCCACTGGCGCAAGTCCTCGTCACTTTGCACTTGCGGCCCCGGACTTTCTTCGCCGCCGTGAAACGACTGCATCGCCGGTTGCGCAAGAATCTTCCGGCCCAGACGAATGCCGCGCACCAATGCCTCCAGCTCCTTTTCCTTCGAGAAATAACCGGCATGGATGAAAGGTGCTGCAAACGGATCAGCGTTCCGCAATGTCACGCGTCCGCGGCTTTCGGGACGCAGATGACAGATGTGCAGCACGAAGCCTGCGCGCATCGGCGTGAACAGTCCACGACCATGTGGCTCCATGCGCACGGCCGCGAACTGCAGTTGCAAATCCGGAATGGGTTCGTCGGGATGCGAACGCACAAAGCCACCGGAATCCGTTGGGGTGAAAACGAAATTCTTCTGGAACAACATGCGCCTGAAAAAGGCGAGGCTGCTGCGCGTCGGTGCGACGGCCATCGAGGTGCCCGACTTGTCCAGGCAGCGGATGATGATGTCGGGATGATCCTGCAGGTTTTCACCCACACCGGGCAGGTCGTGAACGACAGGAATGCCGTGCGACTGCAGTTCTGTTGCCGGACCAACGCCGGACAGCTTGAGCAGGTGTGGGGAGTTGATCACGCCGGCACTGAGGATTACCTCCTTGTGCGCCTGCAGCGTTTCACGCGGTCCTTTCGCGCCCTGCCGGGCAATTTCGACGCCCGTGGCCGTTTTGTCGGCGAACAGGATGCGGGTGACATGAACGCCGGTCATCACGGTCAGGTTGGGGCGTGACAGCACGTCGTCCAGAAAAGTGTAGGCACTGTTGGCGCGCTGGCCGGCCGGCGTTTGCGTGACCTGGAAGAATCCGCAGCCTTCCTGCTGGGCGCCATTGAAGTCGTCCGTCAGGGTCTGGCCGGCTTCGCCGCAGGCCGCCACGAAGGCTTCGCTGACGGGGAAGTGGTAGTTGGTGTCCACCACATCCATCGTGCCCTGGTTGCCATGCCAGTCATCAGCGCCGCGCTGCTGACGCTCCGAATGCCGAAACCAGGGCAGTACGCTCTGGTAATCCCAGCCAGGATTGCCCCGTGCCGCCCAATCGTCGTAGTCGCGCGGATGGCCGCGCGTGTAGATCATGGCATTCACCGAACTGGAGCCGCCGAGTGCGCGTCCCCGCGGCCAGAAGAAGCGGCGGTTGCCGGTACGGGCCTCGGGCTCGGTGCGATAACCCCAGTTGTAGGTGCGGCTGTTCATCAGCAACAGCATGTTGAGCGGGTTGCAGTTGCGTATCCAGTACGTGCGGTCGCTGGGGCCGGCCTCCAGCAGGCAGACCCGGTTGGCGGGATCGGCAGACAACCGGTTGGCGAGCAAGCAGCCGGCCGAGCCGGCGCCAACGATGATGTAGTCGTACATCGTTTCTCCTGTTTCCCGCCTCGTACAATCATTGTCCGAAGCGGGATCAAGCAATCATGACCAATCGCGGAGTTCTGTCACCCCGGTGCTGAGTGATGTTCCCGGCGTCAGGGCGCAATCTTGCGCTTCAGTGCCCGTGTTACCGGCAAGGGCAGGCTGGGCAGCGAACGCAGCACCCACGGCAGCACTTTGCGTTTCACGCCGTTCAGCGATTCCGGCACCATCACTTCGATCAGGTGCGGTCCCGGGTGGCTGAAGGCATATTCCATCGCCTTCACCAGATCTTCCGCCGTGCTCACGCGCACGCCGTGCACACCCATGCCCTGGGCCAGTTGCGCAAAGTTGAGCACCGGACCGTTCAGGTCGAGCTGCGATTTTGCTTTGGGGCCGATGGACTCCGCGCCCACGCGTTCCAGTTCAATATTCAGTACCGAATACGACGCGTTGTTGAAAATGATCGTGGTGACGTTGAGTTTTTCGCGCGCCATCGTCCACAGCGACTGGATGGTGTACATCGAGGTGCCGTCGCCGATCAGTGCCAGCACCGGCCGTTCCGGGCAGGCGATGGCGGCGCCGATGGCGCTGGGCAGACCCTGGCCGATGGCGCCACCGGTCAGTGTGATCAGGTCGTGGCGAGGTGCGCCCGCAGTCAGGGCGGGCAGCATCAGGCCGGAGGTGATGGCTTCGTCGACGATGATGGCGTTGTCGGGCAACAGGTGGCCGACGGCCTTGCAGACTTTTTCGGCGGTGAGTTTGCCGCGCGGGCTGCCCGGGCGTTGCGCGGGTTGCAGTACGGGCGTGGCGTTGTTGGCACCCAGTGCCCGGGCCAGTTTGGCGAGACTGCCTGCCGCGTCCTGTTCGGGAGCCGTGAGCGTGTGCACCGTACAGGCTTCCGGTGTGAGCACGCTCTTCTTGCCTGGATAGGCAAAGAACGATATCGGCGGCTTGCTGTCCACGACGATCAGGTGCTTGATGTCGGCCAGTTGTACGCCGGCCAGTTCAGCGAGATAGGCGATGCGTTCCACCGGCGGCAAGCCGGCGCCGCGTTCGAGGCGCGTCGGAAAGGTTTCCGCCAACAGGGTGACGCCGCTGTGTGCGGCGATACGGGCCGCCGCCAGCAGGCTGGGCTCGCGCAGGGCGCGACCGCCGAGCAGCAGGGCGGTTTTCTTGCCGGAACGGATGGCGGCGGCAATGGCCGCCACGGTAGCGTCATCGGCGACTGCCGGCGTGGCGGGCGCGGGCATGGCGCAGGGCACGCCGCCTTCACCCCATGACACGTCGGCTGGCAGGATCAGCGTGGCGACCTGTCCCGGCAGTCCGCACGCGGCGACGATGGCATCGACCGCGTCCTTGCACAGCGTGGCCGTGCTTTGTGACGTGCGCACGAAGCCTGGCGACACGTTGCGCGCCACGGTCTCGATATCCGATTGCAACTGTGCGTCATATTTCACGTGATAGGTGGCGTGATCGCCCACGATGTTGATGACCGGCACCTTGCCCTTGCGTGCGTTGTGCAGGTTGGCCAGACCGTTGCCCAGACCGCAGCCCAGGTGCAGCAATGTGGCGGCGGGTTTGTCGGCCATGCGCGCATAACCGTCGGCCGCGCCGGTGGCCACGCCTTCGAACAATGCCAGCACGGCGCGCATTTTCGGTTCGTCGTCGAGCGCAGCCACGAAATGCATTTCGCTGGTGCCCGGGTTGGTGAAGCAGACTTCAACGCCGGCATCGACCAGTGTCTTCATCAGGGCTTGTGCGCCGTTCGGCATGGGGTGCTCCTTCGGGTGAGTCAGGCGGTGGTGGCGGGCTGCAGACGGCGCATGGTCAGCGCAAACAGCAGGCCGCCGCCGTACATGATGACGCCATAGAGAGCGCCGGGAATGGCCATGGCGTCGTCCTGGAGTACGGTGGCGCCAATGACCAGCGCCAGTGCCGCGTTCTGTACGGCGGTTTCAATGCCCAGCGTGATCGACTGGCGGCGTGACAAGCGT
>CAYGBB010000021.1:4654-15312 GCA_964347985.1 uncultured Moraxellaceae bacterium | reverse complement strand
ATGGCCTCGGTCAGCCAGAGCACGCCGGCCAGCGCAAACAGTGCCATGCCCGCTTGCGTGGCAGGGTTATCCGGTCCGGATGCGGCCAGGATGGCAATGATAATGGCCAGCGCGGTTGCCCAGTGTTTCATCGTTAAAACTCTCGCGGTTATTTGCGGTGGCTGTTGCGGAAGGCGGCAGGTGTGTGGCCGTCCCAGCGCTGGAAAGCATGGATAAAAGAGGCGGATTCGGCGTAGCCGAGTTGCAGCGCAATGGCCTCGATGGATTGGGTACTCTCCCTGAGCAGTTGCTGTGCCTTGCGATAACGTACCTGATCCAGCAGCTCACGATAGGAGGTTTGTTCCTCGCTCAATCGGCGCCGGAAGGTGCGTTCGGCAATATCAAAGGCGGCAGCGACCTCGGCGGAGGCGGGGAAGTGTTCGCTGAAGAGATCGAGATGGGCCAGCACTTTGTCGGAGAGCGCCTCCGTACCGCTGCGTTGCGCCACCAGTTGCTGGTCGCACAGCGACTTGTACATGGCATGTGCCGTCGGGTCAGCGGTGGGGAAACGCAGTTGCAAGGCCGTGTTGTCGATCGAGAAACGAACCTCTGAACCGTTACCAAAGTCGACCGGGCAACCGAAATGTGCGGTGTAAGCCTCGGCATCGGCCGGACGATCATAGGGAATATCAATGTGCAGGGCATGCATGTCGACGCCCAGGGCCAGTTGCATGTCGCGCACCAGCTTGTAGGTGCCAGAAAGTTCGCCATCCACACGGAAACGGTAGGCTTTGGGCGGCAGGGCGACAGGAGTGAGCACCAGGGTACTGGCGTTTTCACCAGGCTCGAAGCGCAGGTGTCCGAACAGGTAGGTAAGTTGCTGGTAGCGAATGCCGGTCTGCAAGGCCTCATAGGCGTTGGCGCAGGTCATCAACAGCATGGTGAAAGGGCCGTAGCCGGCAAATCCGAAAAAGGTGCCTGTTTTGAGTCCTGCCAGCGGGTCTTTCAGGCCTTCGGCGATCTCCACGTAGATCTTGAGCTCCAGCGTCCGGTCAATGCGGGCGGTTGGATCAACCTTTTCCAGATCAATGCCATAACGGTTGAGCACCGGTGCAATGTCTTCCCCCAGCTCACGCAGGCCGCGCAGGGTATAGAGCATGCCGAGAATGGACCGGGTAGACATGACCTTGATAGTACTCCTGACGTGCCCTGTGTCGTTCTGCCCGGGCCTGGTTGATCATGTTGGCCGGAATTATCAATTTCTGATGCAAAGCTACCATATCCGGCATCGGGTGTAAGGGCTAGATTGCATCCATCGCGCAATGGTTTGCGCCAGAACAACAACATGAGGTGCCGCATGACCAGCAAAGCCACGATTCAACCCAGGGTTCAGGAAGTCGATGTTGCCATCCTCGGTGCCGGTTTTGGCGGCCTGTGCATGGCGATCAAGCTGCGTGAAGCCGGTAATGATAATTTCGTGATCCTGGAGAAGGGTGGCGATGTCGGTGGTACCTGGTATTTCAACGGTTATCCCGGGGCGGCCTGTGACGTGCAGTCACACATGTATTCCTTCTCCTTTGCGGGCAAGGCTGACTGGACGAAGCGCTACGCGCCCCAGCAGGAAATTCACCAATACATTCTGGATACCACCGAGAAATTCGGGATTCGCCCGTTTGTGCGCTTCAACCAGGAAGTGTGCGGCGCACACTTTGATGAAACCACGGCTCGCTGGACCATCTCGACCAGGTCGGGCGACACCGTGATTGCCAAACAGTTCGTGCTGGCCTCGGGCCCGTTGCATGTGCCTTCCATTCCGAAGATCCGCGGCCTGGAAAACTTCAAGGGCAAGGTGTTCCATTCCGCAGAGTGGGACCACAGCTATGATCTGACCGGCAAGAACGTGGTGTCGATCGGCACCGGGGGCAGTGCCATCCAGTACGTGCCGGAAATTGCACCGCAGGTTAAGCAGCTGTACGTGTTCCAGCGTACGCCGGCCTGGGTGATTCCGCGGGACGAGCGTGGTTATCTCGGTATTGAAAAGAGCCTGTTTGCCAAATTTCCTGCACTGCGCAAGCTGCACCGTGCTCGCCTGTACTGGACCAATGAATCGCGCCTGTGGCCCATCCTGAATCCGACGATTGCCAAATCCCTGCAGAAGCTGGCCCAGCTCTTCATCAAGGTTCAGGTGAAGGACAAGGAGCTGGCAAAGAAGCTCACCCCGGATTACACCATCGGTTGCAAGCGCATCCTGATTTCCAACAAGTACTTTCCCACTTTCAATCGCCCTAATGTGGAACTGGTGACCGACGGCATTCAGGAACTGCGTGAGCACTCCATTGTTACCAGGGATGGGGTGGAGCGCCCGGTGGACTGCATCATTCTGGGCACCGGATTTGTGGTGGACCCGCGCGTTTACATGAAGAATTTCCCTGTGGAAGGCCGCGATCATCATGTACTGAACGAAGACTGGAAAAATCTTGCCCAGTCCTATCTGGGTACCACCACGACAGGTTTCCCGAACATGTACCAGCTGGTAGGGCCGAACGTGGGCCTGGGCCATAACTCCATCATCTTCATGATCGAAGCCCAGGTGGATTACATCCTGAGTTGTTTGCAGATGCTCAAGGACAAGGGCGCCGATTATCTGGATGTGAAGAAGGAAGCCCAGGACCGTTTCAACGTCAAGGTGCAGGAAGGTTTCAAGAACACCGTGTGGACCACCGGCTGCTCCAGCTGGTACCAGAGCGCCGAGGGCGGCAACTTTGCCCTGTGGCCGTTCTCGACCTGGAAGTTCTGGCTGGAAACCCGCAAGGTAAAGGAAGGTGATTACGAGTTCGGCTTTGCCAAGGCGCCATCACTGCCCGTCACGGGCAAGAAAAAGGCAAAAGCTCTGGCATGATATCCGGGCGGGTTGTCACAATGACCGACATGAAAAATGCGCGAATTTCGCTCCTTTTTTACTGGATGGAATGCAATGATAAACGCGGGCTCAGGAGTTTTCGGCAAGATATTTCAGGGTGAAGGCGTGATCGGAGCGGAATGACTTTTCAATCTGGTGGGCAATCAGGCTTTCTATCTTGTGTCCAAAAAGGGGAACGCTGGCTTTGACATCGAAGTCGAGCAGCATCGTGCTGCTGTTGAGGCCTGTCTGCTTGAGCGTGCCAACCGCCTTTACATGAACCGGTAACCCTTGCGGAATGATGTCAAGGTCAAACTCTGCCTGCTCGGGCCCTTTGCGATTCCAGGATGAGACATAACGCAGGACCTGCTCGGGATGCAGGAATTTTTGTACAAGTGCGGGTATTTTTGATGGCGGAATGCTCAGGGTACGAGTCATGTCGAGATTGATCGTATTGCCGCTCATGTTAAATGCATGAACCTTGTACCCGGTGATGCCCAGCTCGCGGTATTTCTTGTGGGGATAGTCCGGGTCACCAAAGACCTGCCACAGTTTTTCCACACTGGCCGGGTAATCTTGCTGGAAGCTGGCTTTCATGATGTTTTCTGTCAAAAAATGGTTGTGTTGGTCAGCGTGTCTGGTCAATTACAGTTCGTTGACTACGGACTGGACTACAGGGCTTTGACTTTCTGTTCTCCGCAGCGGGCACATTTGTACACGGTTACCAGTTTTCCCTGCTGCACATCAAACTGTTTATCCTGCCAGATTTTCCACTGGTGGAAGCCGTGCTGGCACAGACCTTTGGGTTTGGCGGCCGGCTTACGGAAGGGAACGACGTCACCCATGGCGGTTTCTCACGAGACTGGTGTAGCCGCCTGATGACTGGCAAGAATCGTTGACAGGGCTTTGTCCAGATTGCTCAGGGCCTGGTCAATGTTCTGCAGCTTGTCGAGGCCGAACAGGCCGATACGGAAGGTCTTGTAGTCGGCAGGCTCATCACACATCAGCGGTACGCCCGCAGCAGTCTGCAGCCCCAGCTCATTGAACTTCCGGCCGTTATGAATCAGGTCATCGTCAGTATAGCTGACCACTACCCCGGGGGCCTCGAACCCGGGCGCCGCCACGCTCCGGAAGCCTTTGTCGGCCAGCAGGGCACGTACGCGCCGACCCAGCTCGAACTGCTTTTCGCGCAACACGGCAAAGCCGGCGGCTTCGGTATCCTTCATGGCATTACGAAAGCCGGCAAGGGCGTCGGTGGGCAGGGTGGCATGGTAGGCGTGACCGCCATTCTCATAAGCCTGCATGATCTGCAGCCATTTTTTCAGGTCAGCCGCAAAACTGGTGCTGGTGGTGGATTCCACACGCGCACGTGCCGCTGTGCTCAACATCACCAGTGCACAGCAAGGGGACGCGCTCCAGCCCTTTTGCGGCGCGCTGATCAGTACATCAATGCCGCACGCCTTCATGTCTACCCAGATGGCTCCGGAGGCCACGCAGTCCAGTACAAACAATCCGCCGACTTCATGCACGGCATTGGCCACTGCACACAGGTAGTCGTCGGGAAGGATAATGCCGGAAGCGGTTTCGACATGCGGTGCAAAGACCAGGGCGGGTTTTTCCGCACGAATGCTGGCAACTACCTCGTCAATCGGTGCGGGCGCAAACGCGGCCTGACGCCCCGTGGTGACCGGACGGGCTTTCAGGACGATGGTTTCGGCGGGAATGTTTCCCATGTCGAAAATCTGCGTCCAGCGATAACTGAACCAGCCATTGCGCAACACCATGCATTTCTGGCCGGTGGCCAGTTGGCGGGCCACTGCCTCCATGCCGAAACTGCCCCCGCCCGGCACCACCACCGCTGCATCGGCGTTATAGACCTGTTTCAGCGTGCTGGAGATATCCCGCATGACCTGCTGAAACGCCTTTGACATATGATTGAGGGCGCGGTCAGTAAAGACGACCGAGTATTCAAGCAGGCCGTCCGGGTCTACGGCGGGATATTGGGTGGACATGGAAATGCTTCCTGAAAAGACAGCGTGACGCAGGCAATGCACGTTCTGCCGGTAGGGGTTAAGTCGCGTGAGTCCGGCGGTTTAGGGGCGGACAAACGCCATCTGCCGGCATGATGCCGGCAGATGGCTGAAAACATCAAGCCGGGTTTTCAGCCCCGGTCAAAACCGATGTTCCTCAGGAATCCGGCCATCTCTTTCAGGTATTTGCCCTGATCCAGATGAATCAGGTGGTTGCCCGGGAACCAGTGCAGGCGGGGGCGGTCCCAGTGGTCCCAGAGCAGGCGTGAATGCTTGGGCGGTGCAAAGCGATCACCAGCGCCCGCCACAATCATGAGGCGCTCCTTGGGGATTCTGGGGGCATAGGTCAATGGACAGGAGACGGCCATGACATGGCGAGCCTCGCGGATATCCATACCTGCCAGCCGCAGGCCGGTCTTGATGAATTCACTGGCGGGGCTCCACTCCAGAATGAGGTCGAGAATGCTGGCCAGCGGGACATTCGGTACGGCGAAGGCCAGCCGGTCTTCCACCGCAGCCAGTAGCGAGGTGGTAAAGCCGCCAAGTGAAATCCCGGTGACACCAATCTGCGGGACGCCAAGATCCTCCAGGTAATCCATGTACAAACGGAAATCATGCACGGCATGCGCGATGGTTTCATTGATATGCGAAAACCCGTGCGAGAAATAGCCATGGCCAGAGAACGGAGAGAGCGTTTCCTGGCGACGGCCATGGAAAGGGAGGGTGTAAAGCAGCACATCGTAGCCCTGCTGGTAGAACCAGGGCATGGCCAGAAAGCGGCTGTTGATCCAGTAGGGGTCGGCCACAAAGCCATGGATCAGGCAGATGGTCGGGCGCGGTGGGCCGTCATGACGCCAGTGTTCGGCCCAGGCGATCCGGTTGTGGCGGTGCCTGGCGTATTTGTCACGCATGGCCGGGTTTACGGCCTGGAACGTACTTTCGAAGGACAATACCTCGACCCGGCCTTCCCTGGGTTTGTGTGCCAGCAGGCCCGGAGGATGGTGGCGCACGCTGACCTTTTGTTGGGGTCGCTTGAAGAAGCGGGTGGTGTCATGGCTGTCGGCCATGTCCTTGTAAAAGCCGAACTGAGCCCGGTCCTGGCTGAACTGGCCGGGCCAGAGGGTGGTGGGCAGGGCGAGTCCCAGGGCAAAGGCTGACAGTGCGGTGCGCATGCCGAGATCTACCACGGCGGTGGCATCGACCATGGCCTGCGATTTCAGGTCCAGATAGAAATCATCGGGAAACTTGTGAAAGGCCGGGTCCAGATTGTTCCACCAGGGCTGTTCAGGCATCAGCCGACGGGAGTGGCCATAGGTTTCATTGGCCACCCGGGAGACATTCTGTGCAATTTTTTCCATGGGGAACGCTCAGCTAAAGACTTCCCGGAAGATAGCGACTTGGCGGTCATGCGGCAAGGCAGGTGCGTGTCACCCACCCCTGTGCAGGAGGATTGCATTGGCCAAAGCTGAAAATCGGGACTTCTGCCACGGCAGGCCAGCGGTTAGCATAGGCCCTCTTTGCATTCCTCCTCGCAGGAATGATCCGGTACAAGGTGAGTGGCATGAGTTATCAGGTTCTGGCGCGCAAATACCGGCCCAAAAGCTTCCGTGAGCTGATCGGGCAGGAGCATGTCGCGCGTGCGCTCATTAACGCACTGGATCAGGATCGCCTGCACCATGCCTACCTGTTTACCGGCACCCGCGGGGTCGGCAAGACCACCATCGCCCGCATCCTGGCCAAGTGCCTGAATTGCGAGACCGGGGTGAGCTCCGAGCCGTGTGGTGTCTGTTCGACCTGCCGTGAAATTGATGAAGGCCGCTTTGTTGACCTGATCGAAGTCGATGCTGCCTCGCGTACCAAGGTCGAGGATACGCGTGAGCTCCTTGATAACGTGCAGTACGCGCCAACACGCGGTCGCTACAAGGTTTATCTGATTGACGAAGTGCACATGCTCTCCAACAGCAGCTTCAATGCCTTGCTGAAAACGCTGGAAGAGCCACCGCCTCATGTGAAATTCCTGCTGGCCACCACCGATCCGCAAAAACTGCCGGCGACGATTCTGTCGCGCTGCCTGCAGTTCTCGCTCAAGGCCATGTCGCCCGAGCGTGTGGTGGAACACCTGCATGTCGTGTTGCAAAAGGAAGTGGTTGAGTACGAAGAAGGCTCGCTCTGGGAGCTGGGACGTGCCGCCAACGGCTCCATGCGTGATGCCTTGTCGCTCACCGATCAGGCGATTTCCTTTGGCAACGGCAGGCTGGTGACGACCGAAGTCCGCAGCATGCTGGGTTCCATCGACCGTGATCTGGTGTTTCGTGTGCTGGAAGCGGTGAACTCCGGGGATGCAGTGTGTGTGCTGGAAGTGTGTACGCAGCTCGCCGAGCAAAGTGTGGATTTTGCGGGCGCACTGGCTGAACTGGTGTCGACATTACATCGCGTGGCGTTGGGCCAGATGTTGCCCGGCGCCGTGGACAATGCCCTGGGCGATGCCGGGCGCGTGCTGGCACTGGCACAGGCCATGACGGCAGAAGATACCCAGCTGTATTACCAGGTTGCCCTGCATGGTCGCCGTGACATGCCGTGGGCGGCGGATCCGCGCTCCGGTTTTGAAATGACGTTGATGCGTATGCTTGCGTTCCGCCCGGTGCCAACGTCGCCTGACGCGGTGCAGGGCGGTGGCCGTGCCGCTGCCCAGAATCGTCCGGCGGCCCCGGCGGGCAGAGTGGGGGGCGCTGCGGGCGGCCATCCGGGAACGCAGGCCATGCAGTCTGGCCAGGTGCGTGCTGGCGCGGCGGTGGCCATGGCGGCGCAGCAACCACAACATCAGCCTCAAGCCTTACGTCCGGCCGCCAGTGTGGCGCCCGTGGCAATGCCTGCCCGTGCCGAGCTGCCGGTATCGAATGTGGTGCCACTGAAACCCCCAGTACAAGCTGCTCCGGCAGTCATGCCATCGCCAGAACCAGTGGCTGCACCGGTCGAGGTGCCGCTCCGGCAGGAACCTGCCCCTGTCATGAGCAAGAACCCGGGCGATTACTGCACACCGGAAGGCTGGGAGCAGTGGGTGCGCAATAGCGGCCTCACCGGTGGCGGCCTGAATCTGGCCCGCCACGCGGCCTTGGTCGCTCTGGGCGATGCGGTGTTCGAGTTCCAGCTCTCTCCCAAGCATGAAATCCTGGCGGGCGGGCAGTCGTTCGGACAGGTGGAGGAATGTTTCCGCCAGCATTTTCCCGAAGCGCAGTTGCGCATGACCAAAAAAGACCCCATTTACACCACACCCATTCAGGTGATTGCCGCCCGCAAGCAGGCGCGCCTGCAGGCCGCCGGCGAGAGCTTGAGAAATGATCCGCTGGTGCAGACACTGATGAATGATTTCCAGGCAGAAATCCTGCCCGATACGATTACCCCTATTGATTGACGAGAGAGTGCCGCGATGAACATGCAGCAACTGATGCAACAGGCCCAGCGCATGCAGGAACAGATGCAGAAGCAGATGGCGAAGGCGCAGGAAGAACTGGCCAACAGTGAAATTCATGGTGAGTCCGGTGCCGGCCTGGTGAAAATCACCATGACGGGCCGTCATGACGTGAAGCGTGTCGAAATTGACGACAGCCTGCTGAAAGAAGACAAGGAAATGCTGGAAGACTTGATTGCGGCGGCGGTGAATGATGCCGTGCGCAAGGTCGAAGCGTTCAGCCAGAGCAAGATGGGTTCCGTCACACAGGGGCTCAATCTTCCTCCCGGAATGAAGCTGCCTTTTTAAGAGAAGCTGCCAGTCCGATATGAGGTTGCCTGTCTGATTGAGTGGCAAGAAGGAATCCTGCAAATGCGCAAGGCAATACTGCTGGTGGTTGGGCTGGTGCTTTCTGCTCCTGTAATGGCGAACCCGTTCAAGGAAGTCGGTCGCGATGGCCGTTACGTGGAGTATCAGGGGGAGCTGACTTTGAAGGGACGCTTTGAGCGTCTGCAGGATTCGATCACCCTCGATTGGCGTGGCGATCGTGTCTGCTTCTTTCCGGATGCCGAATCGACCCGACAATTACCGCGGGCTTTTTCCAGCAGCAAGCCAGCCATGTTCTGTTTTGCCAATACGCGTGCGGCCATTGCACAGCTGGGGCTGCCGTCGGCACCGGCAGCAGGTGCCTGTGGCATGACAGGAACGGCCTCGGTTTTCATTTCGCGCTATGTCGTGGAAAACGGCATGGGCGAAACCTATGATCTTGCGACATTGACGAAAGCTGCCAATGTATCCCCCCTGAAGACGGTGGCCTGTCCCTGATGTTTCTGAGTCCCCTTGTTACTGAGCTGGTCGAGGCGCTGCGTGTGCTGCCGGGTGTTGGGCCCAAGTCAGCCCAGCGCATGGCATTGCACCTGCTTGAACGGCAGCGGGCAGGAGGGCTCAGGCTGGCGGATGTGCTGGTGCGGGCCATGCAGGAAGTGCGTGAGTGTCGCGATTGCCAGAGTCTGACCGAGCAGGAGGTTTGTTACATCTGTGCCAGTACCACCCGTGATCGCTCCCTGATCTGTGTGGTGGAAACCCCGGTGGATGTGCTTGCCGTGGAGAGTGCCGGCTCCTTTCGTGGACTGTATTTCGTGCTCAAAGGGCACCTCTCGCCGCTGGATGGCATCGGCCCCAGGGAGCTGGGCATTCCCAAGCTGCTGAACCGTGTCCGTGAAGGCGAGGTGCGTGAGCTGATTCTGGCCACCAATCCCACCGTGGAAGGCGAAGCCACCGCGCACTACATTCGTGAGGCCCTGCGGGATACCGGCGTGGTGGTCAGCCGTATTGCCCATGGCGTGCCCATGGGTGGTGAGCTGGAGTTTGTGGACGGCAATACGCTGGCCCATGCCCTTGCCGGGCGAAAAGCCCTGGGTTGAGTGTTTTATATTGGTCAGACTGAGCTAAACCGGCGGCTTTTCGGGCCAATTCAGGCAGCTGTGCTCTGCGGTCTTTGACAAGTCCTCCCTGAACGGATAAGAACTGTCCGGTCATCAAGAATCCCTCGATGAGGGATTTTTTTTGGCCATTTTGTGACTGATGGCGCCTCGTTCGGGCGGTCAGGATCACTGAGTTCGTCAGTCTTGCCGGCACCGGTTCGTGCGCGTTCCTGCACATGGGTGGACGGGTGTCACAGGCTGGCGCTATCCGGCGTGCTGTCTCGGCTTGGTTGCCGTGAGACCGGCAGCATGTCGTTATCTCCGAGGGCAAGTCATGAGCTATAGCGAGTATTTCAACGAAACCCACAATCAGGTGCGCGACAGCGTACGCAAGATGGTGCAGGAGCACATCCTGCCGCATATCGATGAATGGGAGGAGGCGGGTACGTTTCCGCGTGAACTGTATGACGAGGCCGGCCGTACCGGATTTTTCGGCATCGGTTACCCCGAAGCACTGGGAGGCATAGCCGAGGGCGATGTCTTCATGAAAATTGCCGCCACCGAAGAACTGATGCGTTGCGGCTCCGGTGGTCTTGTCGCCAGCCTCGGTTCGCTGGACATCGGGCTGCCACCCATTGTGAAGTGGGGTAGTGATGAGCTGAAGCAGCGTGTGGTTCCTTCTGTCCTGAGCGGAGAGAAGATTGCGGCACTGGCCATCACCGAACCGAATGGCGGCTCGGACGTGGCCAACCTGAAAACCCGTGCCGTAAGCGATGGTGACTTCTACCGCGTGACGGGCTCCAAGACCTTCATCACGTCGGGCATTCGTGCCGATTATTACACCGTGGCCGTACGTACCGGCGGTGACGGCTATGGCG
>CAYGBB010000021.1:0-4554 GCA_964347985.1 uncultured Moraxellaceae bacterium | reverse complement strand
ATTCGTGCCGATTATTACACCGTGGCCGTACGTACCGGCGGTGACGGCTATGGCGGCATCAGCCTGCTGCTGATGGAGAAGGGCATGCCCGGCTTCACGACCGGCAAGCCGCTGAGAAAACATGGCTGGTGGGCCAGTGATACCGCCGAGCTGTTCTTTGATGATGTGAAGGTGCCGAAGAGCAATCTCATTGGCAGCGAGAACGCCGGCTTCTTTGTCATCATGACCAACTTCCAGATGGAACGCCTGAACCTGGCGGTGATGGCCAACATGACCTCGCAGATGGCGCTGGAAGAGGCCCTGCGTTATGCCCATGAGCGCAGTGCCTTCGGCAAGCCGCTGGCCAAGATGCAGGTGATCCGGCACAAGCTGGCCGACATGGCCACCCAGGTCGAGGCCAGCCGCGAGTTCACCTACCGCGTGGCGGCCCGTATCCAGGCCGGCATCCCGTCGGTGAAGGAAGTGTCCATGGCCAAGAATTTCGCCACCAAGGTCAGCGATTACACCACCCACGAGGCCGTGCAGATCTTCGGCGGCATGGGCTTCATGCGCGAAACCCTGGTCGAACGCCTGTCCCGCGACAACCGCATCCTCTCCATTGGCGGCGGCACCTACGAAATCATGAATGAAGTGATTGCCAAGCAACTGGGACTGTAGCAAGGTCACGTCTGCCTGCCCGCGGGGTGGGCAGACGTTTCCCCGGATCAGACAGAGACCATCTTGCAGCCCGTCCATATCACCGATAACGCCGCTCTTGCTGAAGTGGCGCACGCGCTCGGCAAGCGCGACAGCATTTCCCTCGACACCGAATTCATGCGGGTGGATACCTTCTATCCCATCCTCGGCCTTATCCAGATCGGCGATGGCCAGCACGAGTACCTGATTGATCCCCTCAAGGTGACGGACCTGTCGCCGCTGACCCCCATACTGACCAGTGAATTCCCGCGCAAGGTGCTGCATGCCTGCTCGGAGGATATCGAAGTACTGAGCCGCATGGCGGGGGCGCGGCCGAAAGGCATTCTGGATACCCAGATTGCCACGGCCTTTCTCGGTCAGGGCTTGCAGGTGGGTTACCAGAAAGCCCTGCAGGACAACCTTGGTGTGGATATTCCCAAGGACGAATCCCGTTCGGACTGGCTGGCCCGCCCGCTGAGCCCCGGCCAGATCGCCTATGCGGCCCTGGACGTGAAGTATCTGCCACCGCTGTATACCCATGTTCATGACGGTTTGCAGTCACGCGGCCTGCTGCCGTATTTCGAGAGCGATTGCCGGCTCATGCTGGATGAGCTTGATTACACCCCCGATCCGACCTTGCTGTATCGCGATGTCAGCAATGCCTGGCGTTTGCGCCCGCAGGAACTGGCCGTATTGCAGGACATCCTGATCTGGCGCGAACAGCAGGCCCGGTCACGCGATCTGCCACGCGGCTTCCTGATCAAGAACAGCAGCCTGTTTGAGCTGGCACGCAAGCAGCCGTCCAGCTTGCAGGCGCTGTCGGTGATTGAGGATGTGACACCGAAAATCCTGCGCAAGGAGGGTGAATCCATTCTTGCGGTGATCCGGGCTGGCCGGGAACGTGCCCCGGAAACCTGGCCACAGCCATTGCCTACCCCGTTGCCACGCGAGGCCCGCGATCTGTTTGATGAGCTGCGCAAGGCGGCCACCCATGTGGCGACCTCGACCGGCGTGCCGATCGAGGTCTTGCTGCGCAAGAAGCATATCGAGGCGCTGGTGCTTGGGCGGGTGGATTCTGGTGAGCAGGCCCCCCTGCCACGTGCGTTCCATGGCTGGCGCGGTGAGCAGCTGTTGCCGGTGCTGGAACCTGTGCTCAGGAAAGCGGAAAATACGCTCATTGCCTGGGGGCTGGAACGGCGGCGTGCTGTCGAATCCTGAGCGCGCCAAGTCTGTTTGAGCGTCTGCCCCAATCCTGCCTGATGAGTGTGTGCACATGTCCCTCCTGCTACTGGCTGTCTACAAAAGCAGCAAGAAAGACGAAATGTTTTTGTACGTTCCCAAGACCGACGGGCTGAAAAAAGTGCCCGAGGCCTTGATGCAGATTTTTGGCACACCTGTGCACGTCATGGATATGCCGCTCAAGGCCGGCCGTGATCTGGCGCGTGTGACCGGCGACAAGCTTCGAGACGAAATCGCTACCAAAGGGTTTTATCTGCAGTTGCCACCCCCGAAAGAAGATTACCTGCTTGATCTCTATAATCCCGATGACAGCAAGTACCGGGATATTCCGGGGTGAGCCGGGAAAAGAGCACGGAGCTGAGCGCTGAACTGGGTAATGAGTTGGGCAATGAGATGGGCGCTGACATAAAACGTGAACGCTTCTGGGAGCGTTATCCGCTGGCCGAACTGAACGCATCCGAGTGGGAAGCCCTGTGCGATGGTTGTGGCCGTTGCTGCCTGCACAAGCTGGAATATGAAGACACGGGCGAGATTGATTTCACGCGCATCGCCTGTCGCCTGCTGGATTTGTCCACGGCACAATGCAGTGATTATGCCGGGCGTCAGAAAAAGGTGCCGGATTGCGTACAGCTCACGGCAGCAAATGTAAGCGAGATTGACTGGCTGCCGGGCACCTGTGCGTACCGGCGAATGAACGAGGGCAGGGGCTTGCCGCACTGGCACCCGCTGCTGACGGGAAATCCCGAGTCCGTGATCAAGGCCAATATTTCGGTGATCGGTCGTGTGCTGCCGGAAACGGCCGTGCATGAGGACGATTACCAGGAACATGTCATCCGCTGGATTCGGCGGAGCTGAGGAGGATCGCAATGGCCTACGCCCTTGCCTGGCTTGTGTATGTAGTGATGGCCGTGCTGATCATGGCGGGTTTCGAACGTTACCTGAGCGGGCATTGTTCCCGTCAATGGCGTATTTTCGTGCGCGCGCTGCTCGCCATTGTTTTCTTCACGCCAGGTGTGGTGACACCGGTCGTGGCGACCGCCGGGGGGACGTACATCGTGCCGGCCTGCATTGGCATGCTGTTCAACCTTCTGGCCAAGTCCGGTGACGGCTTCATCAAGGCCAGTCTGCCAATACTGACAGTGGCGGTGCTGGTATTTGGTGGCCTGTTTTTTCGGGAAAGTCGCCGCGCGCCGGATGCCGGGGATGCAGAGAACGTTGAAGACAGGGAGTCGCCGTCCGCCTGATCACACGTCAGGAATATCGGCTGCCGTGACCGGCTGGGCCAGTGCGGGCCAGCCCATGTTGAGCCCTTTCAGCTTGTCGACAAGCACCGTCAGCATCACATAGTCCCGGTACCACTTCTGGTCTGCCGGGACGACGTGCCATGGCGCCACCGGCTGGTGGGTGGCGGTGATGACCCGGCTCCAGTCATCCATGAACACGGCAAAGTGTTTGCGCGTTTCCAGATCAGCCAGTGAAAACTTCCAGTGTTTGTGGGGATCCTGCAGGCGCACCAGCAAGCGTTCCTTTTGCTGTTCGGGACTGACGTGCAGGAAGAACTTGCACACGAGTGTGCCGTTCGCAACCAGATGCCTCTCGAAGTCCCGGATGCTCTGGCAGCGCGCTATCTGGGTGGCACGGTCGCAAAACCCCATGACCCGGTCAGTCACTGCGGCTTCGTAATGACTGCGATTGAAAATGCCGATCAGACCGCTGGGCGGCAAGCACTTGTGGCTACGCCACAGGAAGTCCTGGGCCAGCTCGGCCGTGGTAGGGGCCTTGAAGGAATGGATGTCCAGCCCCATCGGGTTCACGTCCCGGAACACCTGCTTGATGCTGCTGTCCTTGCCGCTGGTGTCCAGGCCCTGCAGGACGACCAGCAGGGAATGCTGGCGGTTCGCATAGAGCAGCTCTTGCAGGCTGGCCAGCTGGCTTGCCATGGCGTCACAGGCCAGTTTGGTCGCCACCTTGTCCATGCCGGCCGGTGCCGTGGTGGCGAGGCTGGAAAGGTCAAGGTTGGCCGGCAGCTCTGGCAGGGCATGGGACATGAACAGGCGTCTCGTCGTGTGTGTCAGGACTGTGGCACTGTGAAAGGCCTACATGTCTGAATATACTCCGACCCATTGGTTTCACCAGTATTCCCTCCCGGGCGAGTGCTCCATCCGCCCCTGATTTGCGACGAGGTTCTTCATGCAGTTCCAGGGTACCGATGCCTACGTGGCAACCGATGATCTCAAGATGGCCGTAAATGCCGCCATTGCGTTGCAGAAGCCCCTGCTCATCAAGGGCGAGCCTGGCACCGGCAAGACCATGCTGGCCGAGCAGGTGGCCGCTTCGCTGGGGCTCAGACTCATTCAGTGGCACATCAAGTCCACCACCAAGGCACAGCAGGGCCTCTACGAGTACGATGCCGTCTCGCGCCTGCGCGACTCCCAGCTGGGCGATGAACGCGTCCACGATATCCGCAATTACATCCGGAAGGGCAAGCTCTGGGAGGCCTTTGATGCCGACGAGCGTGTGGTGCTGCTGATCGACGAAGTCGACAAGGCCGACATCGAGTTCCCGAACGACCTGCTGCAGGAACTCGATCGGATGGAGTTCTACGTCTACGAGACCGACGAGACCATCGTCGCCAAGATC
>CAYGBB010000020.1:0-15389 GCA_964347985.1 uncultured Moraxellaceae bacterium | reverse complement strand
CTATCTCATCGTGTCCTATGCCCGAGAGGATGGGGTGTCGCTGGATGTCGGGTTCTACTACATGTCGAATGCGCTGGGGCGTCTCATCGGCACGCTGCTTTCCGGCTGGGTGTTCCAGGTGCAGGGGCTGGCAGCCTGTCTCTGGGTGTCGAGCGGGTTTGTGTTGCTGGCAGCGATCATTTCCCATGGCTTGCCCCGACACCATGCCCTGACACGGGGCTAACCGGACGCGTTGCCTTGCGCGGGTTGATTGACCGGAACGCAGCCCCTCGCTACTGTTCGCCCTCATTCTGATGCCCGTGATCTGCCATGGCCCGCAAACGTTCTGCCGTTGATTTCGAGAAGGCTCTTGCCGAGCTGGATGCCCGTGTTCACCAGCTGGAAAGCGGTGACCTGAGTCTTGAGGATGCCCTGAAGGCCTTCGAGGATGGCATCCGCCTTACCCGTGAATGCCAGCAGGCCCTGAGTGAAGCCGAGCAGAAAGTGCAGCTGCTGCTGGAGAAGGCAGATGGCAGTACCGAGCGGACGGACTTCTTTGAGGAAGACGACGGCGATGCCTGAGTCGGCCACTCTGCTGCTTGCCAGCCAGGCCCGCATGCCGGTATTGCTGGCGGCGTTTCTGGATGCCCGCAATCCCCTGGCTGCCCGCCTGTCCGAGGCCATGCGCTATGCCGTGATGAATGGCGGCAAGCGTGTGCGTCCGGCGCTGGTCTTTGGGGCCGCGCAAGCGGTCGGGGCGGCATCTGCCGTGGCCGAGCCTGCCGCCATCGCCGTCGAACTGATCCACTGCTATTCGCTGGTGCACGACGATCTGCCCTGCATGGATGACGACGACCTGCGCCGCGGCATGCCCACCTGCCACAAGGCGTTTGACGAGGCGACAGCCCTGCTGGCCGGCGATAACCTGCAGGCCCTGGCGTTTCTGGCACTGACCGGGAGTCCGTTGTCCTGTGGGGCAATGTCCGGTGAGGCGATCTCCGGTGAGGCGTTGCGCGAACAGATGCGCTGGCTCAGCCAGGCGGCATCCGACATGGCCGTGGGGCAGGCCCTTGATCTGGCGGGAGAGGGCTGCGCGCTGGACGTTGTGGCACTGGAACAGATCCATCGCCACAAGACCGGCGCCCTGATTCGCGCCAGTGTCGCACTGGGCGCCATTGCCGGCTGCGCGGATGCGGCGGCGCGTGCAGCGCTGGATACCTATGCCGATCGGCTCGGACTGGCCTTCCAGGTACACGACGATGTGCTGGATGTGATCGGGGATACCGGCAGGATCGGCAAGCTGGCAGGCTCGGATGCCGCGCTCAACAAATCGACCTACCCGGCGCTGCTGGGGCTGGATGCCGCGCAGCAGCTGGCCATCCGCCTGCATGACGAGGCCGTGGCGGCGTTGTTGCCGTTGGGTGCAGCGGCGGATCCCCTGCGTCAGCTGGCCGGCTTCCTCGTTGCCCGCGATCATTAGCCGGTGAATACATTCCCTACGTTTCACACAGCCATCCACGCGGTATAATCGCCGACCCTGCCAGGATGCTGCGATGTTCACCGAGATCCCCCGCCAACGCCCCGATACCCCGTTGCTCGATCAGGTCCCCACGCCGGACAAGCTGCGTGAGCTGCCACCTGAGGCGCTGCCCGAGCTTGCCCTCGAGCTGCGGGAATACCTGCTCTGGTGCACCGGGCAGACCGGTGGGCACTTTGGTGCCGGCCTTGGCGTGATCGAGCTGACCATTGCCCTGCATTATGTCTACAACACCCCGGCCGATCGTCTGGTCTGGGACGTGGGCCACCAGACCTATCCGCACAAGATTCTTACCGGTCGCAAGGAGCGCATGCTCACCATGCGCCAGAAGGACGGCCTTGCCGCTTTCCCGAATCGCGCCGAATCCGAATATGACACCTTTGGCGTGGGCCATTCCTCCACCTCGATTTCTGCTGCCCTCGGCATGGCGCTGGGTGCGCGCATGAGTGGCAGCCAGCGCAAGGTGTGTGCGGTCATCGGGGATGGCGCCATTACCGCCGGCATGGCATTCGAGGCGCTGAATGACGCCGCCCACAATGGCGCCGACATGCTCGTCATTCTCAATGACAACGGCATGTCGATCTCCAAGAATGTTGGGGGGCTATCGAATTATCTGGCCCGCATCTGGGCGAGCAAGACCTATATCGCCCTGCGCGAAGGCGGCAAACGCGTGCTCTCCGCCATGCCCGCAACGCTCAATTTTGTCCGGCGCTCTGAGGAAAGCATGAAGCATCTGGTGAATTCGCCAGGCGCACTGTTTGAAAGTATCGGCTTCAATTACGTCGGGCCGATTGATGGCCATGATCTCGAGACGCTGATCGATACCATTTCCAATTTGCGTAATGCACCAGGTCCGCAACTGCTGCATGTGTACACCACCAAGGGCAAGGGCTTTGCGCCGGCCGAGGCCGACCCGATCGGCTATCACGCCATCACCAAGATAGCCCCGGCAGTCGAGCGCGAAATGTCCGCGGCGCCTGTGGTGAAAAAACCGAAATATTCCGATGTGTTTGGCGAGTGGCTTTGCGACATGGCCGCGGCGGATCCGCGTTGTGTCGGCATCACCCCGGCCATGTGCGAAGGTTCCGGCATGGTGAAGTTCTCCGATACATTTCCGGAGCGATATTTTGATGTTGCGATTGCCGAGCAACATGCATTGACCCTCGCAGCCGGCATGGCCTGTGAAGGCCAGAAGCCGGTTGTCGCCATTTATTCAACCTTTCTGCAGCGCGGGTACGATCAGCTTGTGCATGATATTGCCTTACAGAATCTGGATGTCACGTTCGGCATCGACCGTGCAGGACTGGTGGGAGAGGATGGCCCCACACATGCGGGCGCCTATGATTATGCGTACATGCGCACGATTCCGAATATCGTGATCATGGCACCTTCCGATGAAAACGAATGCCGGCAGATGCTGTACACCGCCTTTGAATACAAGGGGCCGGCCGCCGTACGGTATCCGCGCGGAACGGGCCCCGGCACGGTGATTGAAAAAGCGATGAAGGCGCTTCCGATTGGCAAGGGCCTAAAAAAGCGCAACGGTGAAAAAGTGGCCATTCTGGCGTTTGGCTCGATGCTGGCGCCGTCACTCACGGCTGCCATCGCACTCAATGCCACGGTTGCGGACATGCGCTTTGTGAAGCCGCTGGATGAGGCGCTCATTCGTGAGCTTGCCGCCACGCATGATCTGCTGGTAACCGTGGAAGAGCATGCCGTGATGGGCGGAGCTGGCTCTGCCGTGAACGAGTTTCTGGCGAGTGCCTGTCTGGTCGGGCCGGTACTGAATCTTGGTATTCCGGATGTTTTTGTTGAGCATGCCGGGCATGGAGAAATGCTGGCGCAATGCGGGCTGGATGCGGAAGGTATCGAGGCCGCCATTCGTGCACGTTGCGCAGTGCAATCAGTGGAAAGTATGGTTTGCTGAAGATGCTGTCTGTGTTTCTGTGAATGCCGGGTCACAAATTTTCGTGCTGGTGTCAGACAAGATAGCCATTTCACCCCTGTTAATTTCGTAATGTCCGCACCTCTCGCCACACGGATTGTGGTGATTCACCATTGTAAAGGGCAAAGGAATGCTCAATCCTGCCAAGACCTGCGCGTCTTTGCTGCATGAAGTACTTGCTTTCGAACTGAAGAAAACCCTGTTCGATGTGCCGTACAGCAGCGTTTCCCAATTCTATTCGTTTGTTGCCGGTCAGGACTTGCCGCTGCATGCCGGCTTGTCATGTGTATGGCAAAGCTATCATCTTGGCGAAAGCTTGCGTCGTAAAAACCTGTGCGATGTCAGTTATCTGGTTGATGGGCGGCATGTGGCCGTGCTTTGCCATGATGACGGGCTTTACTGGTTGCTGGACCCGTATCTGCTTCATACCGTGCCGCTGTCATTGGGGAGCTTGCAGGCGGATATGCAGGCAGAGGTACCTGCATATCCGTTCCGCAATGCAACTGACGGCAGCAGCAAGCCTTCACGACTGCGTGTGGAGTATGCGGCCGAGCAGCGCCAGTTGCGATTGACGTATACACGTTACAGTCCTTCCCGGCGTTTTTATGTGACCTCCCGCTATTTCAGTTTTTCTCTCGACCGGATTGCTCCTGCACAGGCGCCAGCGGCGGCCGATATTCTTCCGCTGTTGTTTCATGCCGAGCAGAACAATCTGTCTGTCCGTATCGTGTCTTCGGATGATCATCGTCTGCATGAGGTGATCTATCCACTGGCACTGCATGCCGGACAAGACCCTGATCCTGCACACCTGCTCGTACGTGACAATGTCGGTCGTGTCTACGGCGCCACCCAGACGCCTCATTATGGCTACGGCTTTAATCGCGTCGCAAAAGCACTGCGATTTGATGAGCGCCGGCTGCGTGAATTCATGCTCGAAGGGGTGTCGATTTACCAGGCCGCCGCGCCGACCGGAATCGTCTATCCCCCCTATGTCATCAAGGATGAATGACAATGAAATTGTTAATGTCAGACAGCCCCGCTGTGTTTATTGCGGGCACCATGCAGGGGTCCCGGCGTGGTGCAGCCCAACTCACGCAGGGTTACCGGGAAGCGATCCGGCATCTCGTGTTAACCCACTTTCCAAAAGCAAATGTGCTGTGCCCAGAACAATACATGCAGCAACATCTCGCCAGTGATGAAGAGGCGATCAGGAATGATCATGCTGCACTTGCTTCCTTTGTCGATATTGATGCCACAGCCTTGTCGAGGCCGCTGCAAAAGTTGACTGGTATTTTTCATGAGCTGGTAGATGCTGCGGCAGCATCGGATATGTGCATTGCCTGGTTGCCGGATCATGAGGCCAGCATGGGAACTGCCGTTGAGATGTATGCGGCATGGCGTGCCGGGGTGCCAGTCATTGCGGTGACCGAGATGCGCCAGAATCTGGCCATATTGTCGTGTGCAAGTCTCATTTTGCCTGACCTGGTGTCATTGGGCGGGTATTTGCTGAAGGAGGCGATGCATCATGAGCATCACATCACCGCACCACTCTGACGGAAGGGCGGAACCCCTGGCAGCGGAAACCCTGGCAGATGCCTTCGAATTGCAGGCACTGCTGCATCCGGCGCGGTGTGCGTTCCGGATCATTGACGTGGCAGGTAGCAGTGAAACACTGAGTTTTCATGAAATGCATCGACAGGTGCAGTCGTTGGCAACGTGGCTGGCCATGAATACGTCGGCAGGAGATCGCGTACTGTTACCGACGGCCAACGAATCGGCATTCCTCCTGGCATTTCTGGCCTGCGCGAGCGTCGGTTGTGTTGCGGTGCCGATACAGGTGCCACGCATCAAGCCGAAATTGCCTGATCTCGGACTCGGCCGTTTTCTGGCAGTGATCGAGGACTGCGCAGCTAGTCTGACCCTGATTGATGCATCCGGACTTTCGGTGCTGCAGTCAGCTCCGGAGTATGCGGGTGTGGCTGTGCGCTTCGGGGCACATGCCATACAGGGCTTGTTGCACACTCCCGTCAATGAGGCATTGCTGGCGGCACGCCGACCCGCCCCGGAAAGCCTGGCCCTGCTGCAATACACCTCTGGATCCACGTCGCATCCCAAGGGGGTGATGCTGACACAGCAGGCACTTATGGAAAACCAGCGAATGATCCAGCAGGGTTACGGCATCACGCCGGACTCAACGCTGGTGAGTTGGCTGCCGCTCTACCATGACATGGGGCTTTGCAACGGGCTTTTGCAGGGGATTGCATCCGGTGCAATGACCGTTCTCATGCCGCCAATTGCATTCATTACGCAGCCACTGCGCTGGCTGCAGGAAATCAGCCTGCATCGGAATGTTGTCAGCGGCGCCCCAAACTTTGCCTACGCACATTGTGCGGCGCGCATTCCCGAAGAGGACTTGTCAGCACTGGATCTGTCCTCATGGCAGGTGGCATTTTGCGGGGCCGAACCCATTCATCCCGACACGCTACGCCGATTTACGCAACGTTTCAGCCAGTGCGGGTTCCGCGAGAGCGTCTTTTGCCCCAGTTATGGTCTGGCCGAGGCAACGTTGTTTGTGTGTGCTGAGCGCGGACCAGTTTTCACTGTCTTTAGTGGGCCGGCACTTGCACAGGGAGTGGCACGCCCCCCGGCCCAGGGTGAGGCGGGTGTCGAATTGGCGGCCTGTGGATCGGCAATGCCGGCATCACGGTTGTGCATTGCAGATCCGGTCTCGTCCCGGATATTGCCCGGTAGCGAGGTCGGCGAAATCTGTGTGGCCAGTCGCAGTGCCGGTACGGGGTACTGGAAGCAACCCGCAACAAGTGCTGCTGTTTTTGACCAGAAATTCGCGCAGTGTCCTGGTTATGCATTTCTACGAACGGGGGACCTGGGTTTCCTGTATGAAGAAAAACTGTATGTGGCTGGTCGCGTCAAAGAGATGATCATCATCAATGGCGTCAATCATTATCCGCAAGACATTGAGTACTGTGCGCAGCAGATTGATCCGGCCTTGCAGGTACTCAAGGCAGCGGCGTTCAGTATTTCAAATGCAGGGGGAGAGAAAGTTGTTCTTCTGCTGGAGATACCGGCAGGGTTTAATGCTAAAGCCAGACAGATGCTTCGCATGAACGTCATGATGCAACTGCGTCAGGCGCAGGACCTCGTGCTGTCGGATCTTGTACTGATCAAGCCGGGCAGCATCCCCAGAACCTCTAGCGGCAAGGTTCAGCGACTGATGTGCCGTAAATTGTATGAGGGCGGGGTGCTCGTGAATGAGCAGGAAGCGGCGCTGGAGAGCGAGGAGGCGACGACATGACAGCATCCATTAACGAGCGTGTGTCAGCATTCATTCGTCACAAGTTAAGCGAGCTCACCGAGTTGCCGGAGAATGACATTGACTGCGATGTTGATCTTGCCTGCTTTGGAATGGACTCTCTGACAGCAGCCATGCTGACTGAAGAGATCAATCTTCACCTGCGCCAGGATGTCGTTGAATACAGCGACATGGTAACGGTTTCTACCATTAATGATGTGGCAGCTCTGGTTGCCAGCCGGTTCAGGGAGTGAGCCATGCATATGAATACATGGATTGACAGGTGTGACCGCTATTGTGTGATTGGTGCCGGTCCATCAGGTCTGGCCGCAGCCCGGAATCTGGTGGAGCAGGGTGTCGAATGTGACATCCTGGAGCGCCATTCGGCGATTGGCGGTATTTGGGATATCGAGAATCCGCATAGTACGGTTTACGATAATACCTACACGATTACATCGAAGAAAGTCACGGCATTTCCGGATTTCCCATTTGCAGAAAATGACCCTGATTATCTTCATCATCCCCGGGTGCTGAAGTACCTTCGTGACTATGCGGAACGATTTGATCTGGTCTCGCGAACACGGTTTGATTCCGAGGTTACACGAGTAGAGCGCCAGGGGGAGTGCTGGGACGTGTTTCTCGCCAGTGGCGAATGCCTGCGGTACCAGGGCCTGATTGTGGCCAATGGCCACAACTGGAGTCCGAAGTTGCCTGCTGTGTCGGGTGAATTCAAGGGGCAGGTTTGTCATTCCAGTACCTATAGAAACCCTGAGGGGCTTGCCGGGAAGCGGGTGCTGGTGGTCGGCGCAGGTAATACGGGGTGTGATATTGCTGTTGAGGTTTCACATGCGGCGGCATCGACGCATCTCAGCATGCGTCGTGGATATTATTTTGTTCCGAAATTTATTTTTGGTATTCCCGCAGATGAACTGGGGCAGCGCTCGCAATCCAGTCTGGTGCCTCTGGCGGTGGTACGGTTCTTCTATCGTCTGTTGCTGCGGCTGACCGTGGGCAAGCCTGAACATTACGGATTACCCGCGCCGGACCATGCCTTGCTGGAGTCCCCGCCCATTGTTAACTCCTTGTTGCCGTATTATGTCGCGCACCGACGTGTTCAGGTGCGACCTGACATTGCCCACATCAATGGTTATCAGGTGGTGTTCACCGATGGCCGGTGTGAGTCTTACGACGCCATCATCCATGCAACGGGTTATGAGATCGTTTTCCCGTTCATAGATCGCCGTCATCTTAACTGGAAGGACGGGCGACCAGACTTCTACATGATGTGCTTCCATCCCGAGTACGACAATTTCTTCATTGCCGGGTTGACGGATGGTACCGGCGGACATTTCCCGACAGTGGATCTGCAGACCCGCGTCATTGCCGGTTATATTGCTGCCTTGCGCAACAAGTCACCAGCAGCCCTCGTGCTGAAAGAAAAAAAACGGAACGGAAATATCGACTTCAGCAAGGGCATTCGTTTCATTCGCTCCAGTCGTAGCCTGACGCAATTCGAGCTCGCGACATTCACAGCGCATATGCGCCGCTGGATACGTCAGCTATCCCCCGCTTGAGGAGTCTTGCATGGAGCGCATTTTGCTAACCTGGATTCAGGCCGTCATTACCTGTCGTCGCCAGGTCGTGGCTGCATTGATTGTCCTGACAGTGCTGGCGGCCTGGCAGGCCTCGCATCTGGAAATAAACAGTTCCCCCTATGTGGTTGATATCTCCCATCCGGTTCGACAGGCACAGGCAGTGGCAGGGAAGCAGTTTTCTGCCATGGGCGAGCAGGCAATGGTGGTGCTGGAGCGAAGCGAAGGCGATGTGTTCAATCCCGGCACAATAGCCAGGATTGATGCGCTCACCCGTGCCTTTGCCCGGCTGTCACTGGGTGATCCTTCTGATGTCGCCTGGGTGACGTCGGTGTGCGCACAACCAGGAAATGCGGAGGTATGTGCGGAGGGGTTGCGCAATGGCCTCGGGCGTGATGACCGGACCTGGCTAAAGGCGCTGCATGAAACCCTTGCCAAAGCTGGACGTGATCGCGACGTGCGTCATCTTGATGACCTCATGGTGCGGCTCTTTCCCGTGGTGAAGGTACGCAGTCTGACCACGGTGGAGGATCTGTACATCGCGAATCAGGATACCTTCATGACCGAGCCGCTGATTGCGGACATTCATGTGTCTGCGCCCGAGTTGGCTGTTTTGCGTGAGCGTGCTTTGCAGAATCAGCTCTATCGTGGTTTGTTGTTGTCGGAAGATGCACACGCCACCACAATACAGGTTGAGTTATCGATTACGGGAGATGACACAGCGAACATGCTGCGGGTCTATCAGGCCATCAACCGTGTTATTGCGACTACTCCCGGGGCGGAAAAGGTGTACGTGGGCGGCGTGCCTGTCATCAATTCCGAGATTGCCCAGGTCATGGATTCTGACAACAAGACGTTCCTGCCCTTTGTTGTGCTGATCATCTGCGGCATGCTCTATATCAGCTTCAGGCAACTGCAGGGGATGGTGTTGCCGCTGCTGGTCGCCATCATCACGCTGCTCTGGACGCTGGGCATCATGTCGGCGCTGGGTATCCGGCAGAATATTGTTACGACCATGTTGCCGATTTTCATCATGGCAATATCGGTGTCTGATGCCATCCATTACCTGAGCAACTATTATCTTGCTGCGCGGCATCAGATGCGTGAAGTGGCTGTCATGTCGGCTTTCAAGGAGCTCATTCTCGCCCTGCTCATGACCAGTCTGACCACGATTGCCGGGTTCCTCTCACTGGCCTATACCGACATCATTTCGGTGCGCGAGTTTGGCCTGCTCGTGGCCCTGGGTGTTTTTATCGCCTTTGTCGTCACCCTCCTGCTGTTCCCGTCGGTGTTGCCCATGCTGCCTGTGCGGGACTATCCGGTTGCCAGGGATTCGGGATTTGCGCGCTGGATGCACCTGCCGGTTCGGCGGCCACGTGCGGTATTGCTGGGGGCGGGGTTGCTGGCCTGTGGCCTGGTTGTGCTGGCCATGTCGCTGCGCGTGGATAATCACAGCAGTGCCGGGTTTGGCGAGGATTCCCGTTTCCGTCATGATGATGCGGCGATAAATCGTGTCATGGGCGGGACATTTCCGGTTAATTTCCTGCTTGCATCCACTGACGAGAATGCCTTTCGCCGCCCGGATACCCTGCAGGCCATTGAGCGTATCCAGGAGCGACTGAAGCGTTTCGAGAGTGTTGGCTACAGCGTTTCACCTGTCGATTTCGTAAAGAGAATCCATCAGGTATTGCGCAATGAGCCGGCAGCGCTACCCTCGCCCCTGACATCCGATGTCATCAGTCAGTATTACTTCCTGTATGAGAACAGCAATGGGCAGGATCTTCACACCGTTCTGGATGAAAGCGGCCGTCGTGCCAGGTTGGCCGTACTTTTCCATACGGACCAGGCCAGCGAATTCAAGCGAGTCATTGAAGAGATTCTTTCATTTGCCAAAGCGGAGCTGCCACGGGATATTTCCATTACAGCTGCAGGTTATGGTGCGGAAATTGTGGTGGCTACGGATTCCGTTGTGAACGGACAGGTCAGCAGTATTGCAATATCGGCCATCCTGATTGCTGTCATGCTGACCGTTATGTATCGGTCGGTGGTAGTCGGGTTGATGGCGATGGTCCCACTGGTATTCACGTTGTTGGCGAACTTTGCCGCCATGGCGGCATCACATACGCCACTTGATATCGGAACTGCACTCATTGCAGGCATTGCATTCGGTATCGGTATCGATTATGCGATTCATTTTATCTCGGCGCTGAAGCGGCATCGCCAGCAATTTCATTCATCCAGAGATGGTCTGGAGAATGCTCTGAGCAGAACCCTCGATGAAATATCACGACCGGTGCTGGTCAATTCCATGGCACTGGCCATGGGTTTCATTTTGCTGGCGCTCTCCGACTTCGCACCGATTCGACAGACAGGTTATTTCGTCGCCATGACCATGGTGCTCTCTGCATTGTCAGTGCTGGTGATATTGCCGGCACTGATTCTTGTATTGCGGCCCCATACTATTGAAAACATGGCCATTGAAAAAAGTGTTGCTTCAACCCGAGAGGATGCGTCCTCTGACATTTCCATGGAGAATTCGTAATGGCCCTTAAGTTTTTTGGTTTTATCGTGACCGGTGATGATTTTGAGCAGTATCAGGGAACGGCTGATTTCCGCATGAAAGTGGTGGGCGTGAAAACCGCGTCACAAGGTGTCGATGTGGCGCGTGCCATGGTGGAGGAAGGCGTGCAGCTGATTGAGTTGTGTGGTGGTTTCGGGCCGGTCTGGACGGGCCGGGTCATTGAGGCAATCAATGGTGCAATTCCGGTTGGCTCGGTTGGTTATGGTCCGGAATCCATTGATGGCATGTATCGCCTGTTTGCGGATTGAGACAGCCATGAAAACATTGATTCGGGTGGTGGGGCTGATGCTTTCCGGCGTGTGGATGGCCCAGGCCATGGCAACTGTAACTCCGGTCAGTGATGCGCGTGGCGAGATGATTGCGCGCGCGGCCATCGACAGCGGCAAGGGTTTTGGTGATTCCCAGGTTGGCGTCACCATGCAGCTGATCAGTGCCACTGGCGAAGTGCGCGAGAGGCGGCTGGATATCCGGACCATTGAGGTGGCCGCTGATGGTGACAGGACCCTGATGCTTTTTTCTTATCCTGGCGACCAGGCAGGCATTGGTCTGTTGTCTCATGCCCATCCGGGTGCACCGGATGAGCAATGGCTTTATTTGCCCAGTCTCAAGCGCGTAAAGCAGATTGCTTCGCAGAACCGCTCAGGGCCTTTTGTCGGCAGCGAGTTTGCCTTTGAGGATCTGGAGCCGGCGGACTTCATGCGCTATCGCTATCGGGCGTTGACGGATGATGTGGTGGGGGGTGAACCCTGCAATGTCATTGAGCGTATTCCGTTGTCGGAGTACTCCGGATACAGCCGGCAAAAAGTCTGGATACATGCCCGTTACCATCGCTATGAAAAAATCGAGTACTACGACAAGGATGGGGCGCTGCTGAAGACCCTGCGCTTCTCCGGCTATCAGGTGTTCGAGCAGCGCTTCTGGCGTCCGGCCGAGATGCACATGAGCAATCACCAGAGCGGTCGCAAGACCTCGATGTTTCTCAAGGGCTATCGTTTCCGTACCGGCCTTTCGGTGGCGGCGTTCTCCCTGAACAGTCTGCAGCGGGCCCGCTAGCATGCCTGGCATGCGTAGTGTGCTGGCATGTCTCCTGCTGGCAGGAGGGACAGTTGATACGCTGGCGTGGGAGGTACAGTCCGAGGCAGGTGTGGAAATTACGGAGTTTGCGCAGGCAGGTGCACAGGAGCAGGGCCGTCATGATGTTTCACTGCGTCTGCAGGCACGGGTCGGACATGAGTGGAATGAGTCCCGTGATCATGTGCAGTTTGTGCCATTTCTGCGTCTTGACGAGCAGGATGCCGAGCGCAGTCATGCCGATTTGCGTGAGGCATTCTGGTCGCATGCGGGTGAGCATCTTGAGTTTCGTGCGGGAGTGCGTCGGGTGTTCTGGGGGGTGACCGAGGGTGTGCACCTTGTCGATGTGATCAATCAGACGGACCTGGTTGAAAATCCGGATGGCGAAGAAAAGCTGGGGCAGCCCATGCTGAACCTTGCCCTTGAGAATGGAAGCCACAGCCTCGATTTTTTTTTGCTGGCAGGAACGCGTGAACGCCGCTACCCCGGCCGTGATGGACGCTTTCGACTGCCCTGGGTGGTGGACGACAAGCTGGCGCGCTGGGAATCAGCAAAGGAATCAGGGCGTGTGGACGGAGCGGCACGCTGGCTCTGGAACGATGGGCCATGGTGGGTCGCGCTTTCCGGCTTTTCAGGTACAGCACGTGAGCCCGTGCTGGAGCCATTGCTGGACCTGTCGCAGCTGATGCCTGGCCCCGATGGTGTCGTGTTTGCTCCCGGCTATGAGCCTGTCTTGCGGCCTTTTTATCCGAAGATGGAGCAGGCAGGGCTTGAACTGCAGTTCACGACAGGCGACTGGCTGTTGAAGTTTGAGGGCATTGACCGGCATGGCAGCGGCAGGCCATATCAGGCCTGGGACGCCGGGCTCGAATATACACAGGTGGGGCTGGCGGGTACGGCGGTGGATCTTGGCTGGCTGTTTGAGCTTCTGCATGACAGCCGGGGCGAATCAGCAACAACGGCCTTTGCGGATGATGTTCTGCTGGGCTGGCGCGTTGCATTCAATGACGCGGCAGCTTCCCAATTGCTGCTCTACGCCATTGTGGACCGGCAGACCCGGGAGCGGCTTGTGTCGCTGGAAGGCAGTTATCGTTTGCGTGATGCACTAACGCTGTCACTGCAGGCGCGCAGCTTCGGGCATGTTGCTCCGGCACAGTCGGCGCAGGAGTTTTTTCAGCAGCCTGATGGCCACTCATCTCTGCGGCCTTTCGCACACGATGATTATATCCGGATGGAGGTCACGTATTTTTTTTAGGGCCGTAACTGCCTTCTCGTCAAGATATGTCATTTCTTTTTGGAAATAATGTCTCAACGCCAGTTCTGTCGGCGTTCACTCGTCCGCCTCTCAGTGGCACGCCGATCAAGCACCGCACGCCCACCATGTCGATTGAGGGACACGTCATCAGTTTTTGATGTGCTGGCCAATTTGACGGAGGGGAGTTGGTCACGCACGTAGATGCTTGCCGCTATCTCGGCCTGATCGCGTGACTTGAACGGCCCCCTTGAGCCACCTTCGCGGGTGGTGAAGTAGAACAGGCCATTTTCGCAGGCGATGCGGTCACTGCGAAAATGCAGTGCGTCCCTGGGGTCGTTGCTGCGCATGGTCATGGCGTTGTGCCTCTCTTGAAAGGGTTGATGAAAACAGAAACATCCATGCAACCAGTGTAGAGAGCCGGTGTGAATTTGCCGGAATAGCCAGGTCAAATTGCGGTTGTGCAGACGAGCGGTGTGGTTAAGAAAAGTTTGATGTGAAAACCAAAACGCTTATTTCTTATCGAACATATGCCCCATCTTGTCCTGCTTGGTATCGAGGTATTGCTCGTTGTGCGGATTGCGGCCGGTCATCAGCGGGACGCGTTCGATCACCGCAATGCCATGGGCCTCCAGCGCCGCAACCTTGCGCGGATTATTGGTCATCAGGCGTACGCTTTTCACCCCAAGATGAGCCAGCATGTCCTCGCACATGGAGTATTCGCGCAGGTCCGGGGCAAAGCCGAGCTGTTCGTTGGCTTCCACGGTGTCTGCGCCTTCGTCCTGAAGGTGGTAGGCACGGATCTTGTTGAGCAGGCCGATGCCGCGTCCCTCCTGACGCAGGTAAAGGATGATGCCGCGTCCGGCGGCGGCCACTTTCTGCATGGCCGCTTCCAGCTGCGGACCGCAGTCACAGCGCAGGCTGCCAAAACCGTCACCGGTCAGGCACTCGGAATGCACCCGCATCAGTACCGGTTCACCATCGGACACATCGCCCATGACGAGCGCCACGTGCTCCTTGGCCGTTTCCGGGTCCTCGAAGGCATGGATCATGAAGGCGCCATGACGGGTGGGCAGGCGGGATGCAGCGACGAAAGCAACAGGCACGGACAGCTCCCGGGGTAAGGGGGCTGGCATTGTAGCAAACCCGCAGGGCAGGAACAGGGATGGAGATGGAACAGTCTGTTGCAGGCATCAGCGCCCGGTCAGCCGGAGGCGGTTCTGTTCGTGCTGCAGTTTGACCTGGGACAGGAAGGACATGCCCAGCAGGATGGGGGCCGTATCGGTACTCTCGCGTACGGTGGCCAGCACATTCCGGACCGTGATGGGGCCGACCTGTACGCTGCCCAGTGTCACGACCCATGCGCCCACCATGCCGCCGGCCGTCATCACGCCGGTCTGCTCGCCCATGCGCTTGTAATCGACACCCAGTGTCCGGGCATCGGCGGCGGTCATGGAGACCGTATTGGCGCCGGTATCCACCAGGAACTGCACGACACGGCCATTGATCTGGCCATTGGTAATGAACTGGCCGTAGGCGTTCATGTTGATTTCAATGGTGGGGCCGGCCTGGCGCAGGTCGATACCACCGGTATCCATGCCCATGGCGAGCCGTTCTTCGCGCCGGTTGATGCGCAGCAGGATGTCCTTGCGGGTCACTTCCAGCACCGTGACACCGCCGACACTTTCGCCTGCGGCCAGCATGTGTTGCATGCCATCAATCTTCAGCAGGGCTTTTTGCCCGAGCAGGCCGATCACGATCACATGCGGATCATCCCGGCTGGCCACGGCCGGAGCGGCAAGCATTGCGAGCAGCAGTACGACAAACGCTTTCATGGCAACCTCAGAACAACTGGCGCAGGGCCAACAGGGCCAGCGCTGCAAACAGGCCGGCGAGCAGGTCATCCAGCATGATGCCCAGTCCGCCGTGCACCTTTTCATCCAGATAGCTGATGGGCCAGGGCTTGGCAATATCGAACAGACGGAACAGGCCAAAGCCGGTCAGTAACCAGAGCAGGTCCGTGAACCCCCAGGCCAGGACCGGGGCCAGAGGAACCAGCGCCAGCCATTGTCCGGCAAACTCGTCCCAGACAATGCGACCGTCATCGTGCACCGCCAGCGCC
>CAYGBB010000019.1:0-15472 GCA_964347985.1 uncultured Moraxellaceae bacterium | reverse complement strand
CCATGTCCTTGATCATTTCCGGTTTCAGCACACCTGCAGTGGACAGACCAAGAAACATGTCTGCGCCAGGCAGTGCGTCGGCGAGTACACGGGCCGTGGTGTTCTGCGCATACTTGGCCTTGCTTTCGTCCATGCCCGGACGACCTTCGAAGCAAATGCCCTTGGAATCGGCAACAAGGATGTTTTCCTTTTTTGCGCCGAGTGATACCAGGATGTCCAGGCAGGTGATGGCGGCAGCGCCAGCACCAGAGCAGACAATCTTGATGTCTTCAATTTTCTTGTTGACGATTTTCAGTGCATTGAGCAGACCGGAGCCGACGATGATGGACGTGCCGTGCTGGTCATCGTGGAAGACGGGAATCTTCATGCGCTCGCGCAGCTTCTTTTCGATATAGAAGCACTCGGGCGCCTTTATATCTTCGAGATTGATGCCGCCGAAAGTGGGTTCCAGCGATGCAATGATTTCGACGAGTTTTTCAGGATCTTTTTCGTCGATTTCAATGTCGAACACATCAACACCGGCAAACTTCTTGAACAGCACACCCTTGCCTTCCATGACGGGCTTGGAGGCCAGCGGACCAATGTCTCCCAGGCCGAGCACGGCGGTGCCGTTGGTAATCACGGCCACCAGATTGCCGCGTGCCGTGTATTTGGCCGCAAGGGAGGGGTCACGTTCGATTTCTTCACATGGGGCGGCAACACCGGGCGAATACGCCAGTGCCAGGTCGCGCTGATTAACCATGGCCTTGGTTGGCGTGACGCTGATTTTACCGGGCTCTGGAAACTCGTGATAGTCGAGTGCAGCTTTGCGCAGTGCCTCATCCATTTGTCGATCTCGCTTGCGTGAATAGCCTGTCCATCCCCACGGGCATGCGAGGGCGGACAGTCGGGTGTGGAAAGCCGCATATCATAGCAAATCGCTGGGCCTTTGGGGCAGTCCATATGGCAGACTGATGGGTACTACAAGCGCCGGACACACGGGTTTTCGACGAACTTCCATAAAAAAAGGGACGCGATGGCGTCCCTTTTCTGAGTGGGCAAAGTCCCGGCAACCGGGGCTTACTTCCCCTGTTCGCGCGCCACGGCACGGTAGCCGATATCCGTGCGGTGATATTCACCTTCCCAACTGACGGCGGCAGTCAGTGCATAGGCCTTCTGCTGGGCCTCGGAGACGGTATTGCCGAGTGCGGTCGCGCAGAGCACGCGACCGCCGCTGGTAAGCACCTTGCCATCCTTGAGGGTGGTGCCGGCATGAAAGATCTTGCCATCAAGTTGTGCGGCCTGCTCCAGGCCATGGATGACATCCCCCTTGCGGATGTCGCCAGGATAACCTCCGGCGGCCATCACCACGCCCAGTGCCGCACGTGAGTCCCAGAGGGCAGTGGTAGTGTCCAGTTGCTCTGCCAGGCCACGCTCTACCAGTTCCACGAGTGAACTTTGCAGGCGCACCATGATGGGTTGTGTTTCGGGATCGCCAAAGCGGCAATTGAATTCGATAACCTTGGGGGCTCCGTTGCCATCAATCATCAGGCCTGCATACAGGAAGCCGGAGTACGGGTGTCCTTCCGCCGCCATGCCGGCCACGGTCGGTTCGATGACTTCACGCATGGCGCGGGCATGAACTTCAGGAGTGACGACCGGAGCAGGGGAGTAGGCACCCATGCCGCCCGTGTTGGGGCCGGTGTCGGCATCGCCGATCCGCTTGTGATCCTGGCTGGTGGCCATGGGCAGGGCATGCTTGCCGTCGACCATGACAATAAAACTGGCTTCTTCGCCTTCCAGAAATTCTTCCACCACCACGCGTGCGCCAGCAGCACCAAAGGCATTGCCGGAAAGCATGTCGGTAATGGCGTCTTCGGCTTCCGGCAACGTCATGGCAACAATCACGCCCTTGCCGGCAGCCAAGCCATCGGCCTTGATGACAATCGGGGCGCCTTTCTCACGGACATAGGCCAGTGCCTGGTCAGTGTCCGTGAAGACCTTGTAGAAGGCCGTGGGGATGTTGTGACGGGCCAGAAAGTCCTTGGCAAAGGCCTTGGAGCCTTCCAGCTGGGCGGCGTATTGCGTTGGTCCCCAGATCTTCAGGCCAGCCGCCTGAAAGGCATTCACCACGCCATTCACCAGCGGGGCTTCCGGGCCAACGATGGTCAGGTCGATGCCGTTATCCCGGGCGAACTGGATGAGCTGTTCGTTATTCAGGATATCCAGCGCCGCATTTTCGCACCTGGCTTCGGTGGCCGAGCCGGCATTGCCTGGTGCCACAAACACCTTTTCCACACGCGGGTCCTGGGCACATTTCCATGCCAGGGCATGCTCACGACCGCCAGAACCCAGAAGGAGGATTTTCATAAAGTCAGTCTCCGTGACCGGATTAATGCCTGAAGTGGCGCATGCCGGTGAACACCATGGCAATGTCGTGTTCATCCGCCGCAGCAATCACTTCCGCATCACGCATGGAGCCGCCCGGCTGGATGATTGCAGCAATGCCAACCTTTGCCGCATTGTCGATGCCGTCCCGGAACGGGAAGAAGGCATCAGAGGCCATCACGGCACCCTGAACCTGCAGGCCGGCATGCTCGGCCTTGATGGCGGCAATGCGGGCCGAGTTGACGCGGCTCATCTGGCCGGCGCCCACACCGATGGTCTGGCGATTCTTGGCGTAAACAATTGCGTTCGATTTCACATACTTCGCAACTTTCCAGGCAAAGATCAGGTCGTGGATTTCGGCCTCTGTCGGGGCGCGCCGGGTCACGATCTTGAGATCGGAGTCCTTGATCATGCCGAGGTCCTGATCCTGCACCAGCAGGCCGCCGGTCACGCGCTTGAAGTCCAGTTGGCTGGAGCGTGCATCAATGGCCGGCAGTTCGCCGCATTCCAGCACCCGCACATTCTGCTTGGCCGCCGTGATGGCCAGGGCTTCGGCAGAAATCTTCGGGGCGATGATGACTTCCACAAACTGGCGATCAACGATGGCCTGGGCCGTCGCAGCATCCAGTTCGCGGTTGAAGGCAATGATGCCACCAAAGGCAGACTCAGGGTCGGTGGCATAGGCCAGGTCGTAGGCCGTACGGATGCCATCCAGTGACACGGACACACCACAGGGATTGGCATGCTTGACGATGACGCAGGCCGGCTTGGCAAAAGACTTCACGCATTCCAGCGCGGCATCGGTATCGGCGATGTTGTTGTAGGAGAGTTCCTTGCCTTGCAACTGCCGAGACGTGGCGACGGAAGCTTCCTGTTGTTTGCCAGAAGCAGGGGCGGCTTCGGTGTAGAAAGCGGCACGCTGGTGCGGGTTCTCACCGTAGCGCAGGTCCTGCGCCTTGAAGAACTGGGTATTGAAAGTACGCGGGAAGGGATCGCGCGCCGAGAGGTCGCCCTTCTTCTCGCCCACCAGACCGCCGAGGTAGTTGGCGATCATGCCGTCATAGCCGGCCGTGTGCTCAAAGGCCTTCACGGCCAGATCAAAGCGGGTTTCATAGGACAGGCCGCCATTGGCCCTGATTTCCGACAGGACGCGACCATAGTCGGCCGCGCTCACAACAATGCCCACATGGGCATGGTTCTTGGCCGCAGAACGGACCATGGTCGGGCCGCCAATGTCGATGTTTTCGATGGCATCGGGCAGCGTGCAATCCGCCTTGGCCACGGTGGCGGCAAAGGGATAGAGGTTCACGATCACCAGATCGATGCCGCTGATGCCGTGCTCGGCCATCACGGCGTCATCCTGGCCACGACGACCCAGAATGCCTCCATGGATCTTCGGGTGCAGCGTCTTCACGCGGCCGTCCATCATTTCGGGAAAGCCGGTGTGTTCGGAGACTTCGGTGACCGGAATGCCATTGTCCTTGAGCAGCTTGTAGGTGCCGCCAGTGGAGAGCAGGGCAACGCCGCATGCACTCAGGTCACGGGCAAAATCGACAATGCCGGTCTTGTCAGAAACGGAAATCAGGGCCTGTTTGACGGTCTGGGTCATGATGCACTCGTTTGCACAATGAGGGGGAGTTGGTTGGTGCTTCCTGCAGCAGATGCCTGAACAACCTGCAAATAAAAAAGGGCGCTCATCGCCCTTTTTGTTGATACAGCCTGAATTACATCAGGCCGTGGTCTTTCAGTTTCTTGCGTAACGTGCCGCGATTCAGTCCGAGAATTTCGGAGGCGCGGGTCTGGTTGCCGCGAGTGTATTCCAGCACCACTTCAAGGAGCGGGCCTTCGACTTCTGCCAGTACCATATCGTATACGTTGGTGACCTGTTCGCCATTCAGGTTGGCAAAGTAGTTACGCATGGCGTATTCGACGTGGTCACGCAGGGTTTTCTGCGCTGGACTGGACGTAAATTGCTGTTTCAATGTGGAAATGTCCATGCCGTTACTGCTGATTTCACTGAGAAGCGACGGGTCCATGTTCAAGCTGTTCATGCCGCTCTTACCTCTCCATTTGCAAGACGCCCGAAATAGTCACGGGCAAAGGCCAGTTGCTGGGCCGACGATTCCAGTTTGTTGAAAAAACGCGACATTGCTGCACCATCAGGCAGGTACGCTGCGTACCAGCTCATGTGCTTGCGGGCAAAGCGCAAACCCTGGAATTCACCGTAAAACGCGTAGAGATCTTCCAGATGCCCAAGAATGGTACTGCGCACCTCGTCCGACGATGGCGGCGGCAGGTGTTCCCGGGTACGAAGGAAGTGAATGATCTCGCGAAAAATCCACGGACGCCCATGAGCGCCGCGGCCGATCATAATACCATCGCATCCGGTGTGAACAAGCACCATTTCGGCCTTTTCCGCCGAGTCGATATCACCATTCGCGAATACCGGAATCTGCACGGCCTGCTTGACAGCGGCAATGGTGTCGTATTCGGCGGCGCCCATGTACTTGTCTGCCCGCGTGCGCCCGTGCATCACCAGTAGCTGGATGCCGCAGTCCTCGGCGATGCGCGCAATCTGTACGCCATTCCGGTTGTCGGGGTTCCAGCCTGTCCGGGTTTTCAGTGTAACCGGCACATTCACGGCACCGACCACGGCAGTGAGGATTTCTGCCACCAGGCCTTCATCCTGCAACAGGGCAGAGCCTGCCAGCCGGTTGCAGACCTTCTTGGCGGGGCAGCCCATGTTGATGTCGACAATCTGTGCGCCAAGATCGACACAGGCGCGTGCGGCCTCTGCCATCATGACTGCATCATAGCCAACAATCTGAACGGTACGGGGCGCGGACTCTCCCGAGTAGTCAAGGCGAGTGGATGACTTGCGCGAGTTCCACAACCGAGTATCCGATGCCACCATTTCCGACACAACATGGCCCGCACCCCATTGCCGGCACAATTGCCGGAACGGGCGATCCGTCACTCCGGCCATGGGGGCCAGAGCGATCGGAGTGTCCACCGTATAGGGGCCGATATTGACGGGTTTGAGCATGACGCCGACTCGAAAACGGGGCGCGGATGATAGGCCGTCCCCGGAGCGGACGCAAAGCCGGGCGACGGAACGCCCGGCTGGTCAGAGCAACACGCTTCAGAACCTACGATTCAGAACAGCGGGGTCAGTGAGTAACTCACCGCATCCTTGCCGGGATCCACGATGCTGAGAGAGATGCGGATGGGGGTTTCCGGCGGCATACGGCGCAGGAACACGGCATCCCCAGCCAGATACTCACCTGGCCGCAACATGCGACTGGCCACGACCACATCCTGACTGTTGGTAAAGCGCAGCAGCAGGGCGGGGAATGGCTGGGCAAACGGGGCCTCGTTTTTGAGGATGGCGTCCACTTGCAGGGCCTCAGCCTCTTTCGGGTGTTTGCGAACCACCAGTTCATTGATCTTCAGGCGCGTTTGGTCTGGGATGTCTGGCAAACGGCAACCCACTTGCGCGCAGGTCTTTTCGAACAACGGGCGAGTTGCCGGATTGACGGCCAGGGCGTCGAAGTTGAAGTAAACATACTGGGCAGCAAACATGCCTATGGCAATCAGGCACAGAAAGAACCAGGTCAGTAGCCGACCCCAGTCAACCGGCTGACTGCGCGGCTTGAGTACAACTGGCGCATCAACGTGAGCCAGTGGGCGATCCAGCGAGAAAGGATTGCTGGCGGCCGAAGGTGCGGGGGTGGCTGGCGACGGGCTGCTGCCGAGGTCATCTTCGTCAAGAAAGCCCAATACATCGGCATCATCACTAAGGAAGTCATCGGAGGGACGTGATGATGCGGCTGGACGCGGGGCTGCAGGGGCGGCCTGGCCCAGCCTGGAAAATACATCTTCACCCGCCTCTGATGCGTGCCCTAGGGCTGCCGCCATCTTCGGGTTCTTGGGTCCTTTTTTCTTTTCCTCGATCAGCTCCATGCTGTACTTGTTCTTGCCTTGTTTCTCTTCATCAGCCAGTTCGGAGAGGATGTCCTTGGCCCAGGATTCGTCGGCACTTTCATTGATCACATCGGTACGTTCGGTACCTGGCAGGCCGCCCAGACCTTCCCCGGCATCCTCCATCAGGTCGCTCAGGTCGTCGTCAAACCGGATACCTTTGGGGGCTTGAGGGGTGGTGGCTGCCGGTTTGCTCTCGATAAAGGCATCAACTTCATCGTCACTGAAGCCGAAGCCGTCATCGCCATTGTCGGATGTCGAGCCCTTGCCTTCCTCGCCGATCAGGTCCATTGCCCACGATTCATCTGCCTTGTCCCTGGCTTTTGGCTTGGCAGGAGTGGAAGCTGGTGTACCCGCAGGGGCAGCCCCGACCAGATGCAGGTCGGCGCGAAATACTTGCAGACAGGAACCGCAACGCACGCTGCCGCCCTTGGCGGCCAGCTGGGCATCACTGATACGAAAGGTGCTGCCACAGTGCGGGCATTTGGTCTGCTTGGCATCAGTCATCTTGGTGTCCTTGTCCCTGCGAGCTGAAGAATAAGTGTGCTCATGCAAATCTACGGTCTGACAACGGGTTTTGACAGCAGTTGTTGTGCGAGCGCTGCTGTCAGGCGCGACGAGTGCCGGACAAACGGCACCAGTCCTCTTCTTTTATGGCCAGTCCGTCCATGTCGAACCACTGTCCGTAAACCTCCCGCAATTCATCCACTTGAGGGCGGATGATGCCGGAGAGCGCAATGTGGCTGCCCGCATGGGTATGTGCGGCCATTACCGGAGCCAGCATCGCCAGCGGTCCTGCCAGGATATTGGCGACAATAACATCAGCCTCCAGTTCCGGCATGTCATCCGGCATGAAAACGTGAACGCGCTCACTGACCCCGTTGTGCTCGGCGTTGTTGCGCGTGGCTGTCAGTGCCTGCGGGTCGTTGTCTACGCACCATGCTTCCTTCGCGCCCAGCAGGAGGGCAGCCACCGCCAGGATGCCGGAGCCACAACCGTAATCAATCACGGTCTTGCCCTTGAGGTCGAGGCTGTCGAGCCACTCCATGCAAAGTGCGGTGGTCGGATGGGTGCCGGTACCAAAGGCCAGCCCCGGGTCCAGCAGCAAATTGACCGCGTCGGGTTCGGGTGGAGGTGTCCAGCTCGGAACCACCCAGAGCCGGTCGCCGAAACGCATGGGGTGGTAGTGATCCATCCAGGCACGAACCCAGTCCTTGTCTTCCAGGACCTCGACGCGGTGGGCAGGCAGCGCCTCACCGAGCTGGGCTTCCAGAAACTCGATGATGGCGTCCATCTCTGAGTCCACCGTGAATATCCCGATCACCCGCGTGGCATCCCACAATGGTGTGGCGCCGGGTGGCGGTTCCAGCAAGGGTTGGTCGGCGGAGTCCTCCATGAGCACGGCAGCGGCGCCCAGTGTCTCCAGCAACTCTTCCAGTACCGGCGCCTGGGCCTTGGTGGTGTCGATCTTAAGTTGCAGCCAGCTCATGTACAGATTCCGGAGTGAGAATGTAAAAGCGGAGTGTAGTCACCTGCACTCCGCTTTTACAGATAGAGACAGTCGCTTGGCAGAATCAGAGGCCGAGCTTCTTTTCCAGGTAGTGGATGTCCACACCGCCCCGCGCGAAGTTGGCATCCCGCATGATCTCGTCGCGGTGCAACGGGATATTGCTGCGAATGCCTTCCACAACAATCTCGTCCAGGGCATTACGCATACGGGCAAACGCCACATCACGTGTCGGACCGAAGGCAATCAGTTTGCCAATCAGCGAGTCGTAGTTGGGCGGTACGCTATAGCCGGAGTAGATGTGGGTGTCCATGCGGATGCCGGGGCCGCCGGGAGGATGGTAGTAGTTGATCTTGCCGGGGCAGGGCATGAAGGTTTTCGGGTCTTCTGCATTGATACGGCACTCAATGGCGTGCCCCCGGATGATGACTTCCTTTTGCGTCACGGAAAGCCCAAGGCCGGAGGCCACGCGCAGCTGTTCCTTGATGATGTCGACACCAGTCACCATTTCAGTAACAGGATGTTCCACCTGAACGCGGGTGTTCATTTCAATGAAATAGAACTGTTCGTTTTCATACAGGAACTCGAAGGTACCCGCCCCGCGGTACTTCATCTGCTCGCAGGCCTTGACGCAGGATTCAGCGACCCGGTTGCGGATTCGTTCCGGAATGTGTGGTGCAGGCGCTTCTTCCACCACTTTCTGGTGACGGCGTTGCAGTGAGCAATCGCGGTCTCCCAGATGGATGGCCTTGCCCTTGCCGTCGCCCATGACCTGGATTTCGATATGACGAGGGTGTTCCAGGAACTTCTCGATGTAGACCGTATCATCGCCGAAGGCACCCAGGGCTTCCGAGCGGGTCACAAACAGGGAGTTGAGCAGGGCGGATTCCGTATGCACCACACGCATGCCACGACCACCACCACCTGCTGCCGCCTTGATGATCACGGGGTAGCCAATGCGCTTGGCCACGGCGAGTGCATTCTCTTCGGTAACGGCACCATCTGAGCCGGGTACGGTGGGGACACCGGCCTTTTTCATGGCCTCGATAGCGGAGACCTTGTTGCCCATCAGGCGTATGGTTTCTGCGCGCGGACCGATGAAGGTAAAGCCCGAGGTTTCTACCGCCTCGGCAAAATCAGCATTTTCCGCCAGAAAGCCATAACCGGGATGGATGCCCTGGGCGTCAGTGACTTCAGCGGCAGAGATCAGCGCAGGAATATTGAGGTAACTGTCCTTGGATGGGGCAGGGCCGATGCAAACGGCTTCGTCGGCCAGGCGAACGTGCAACAGGTCCCGGTCAGCCTTGGAGTAAACGGCGACGGTACGAATGCCCATTTCCTTGCAGGCGCGAAGGATACGCAGGGCAATTTCCCCGCGATTGGCGATGACTACCTTTTCTAGCATGGTGGCAGTCTCGTGTCAGACGATGGTGAAGAGGGGTTGGTCGAATTCCACAGCCTTGCCGTTTTCCACCAGGATGCTTTCGATCACACCCCCTTGTTCGGCCTCGATCTGGTTCATCATTTTCATGGCCTCGATGATGCAGACCACATCACCCTTCTTGACGGTCTGGCCTACTTCGGCAAAGAAACTTGCCCCGGGTGAGGCGGCGCGATAGAAGGTACCCACCATTGGCGAGCGCTGGACGAAGCCTCGCGTAGCCGGTTCAACAGCCGCAGGTGCGGGTCCTTGTCCGGCGTCGGTTGCGACGGCAGGAGCGGCTGCAGGAGCCGCAACCGCCGGAGCGTGGGCAGGCGCGGTGACATAATGGCTGGCCGCGGCGGGACGATGGCGGCAGATCCGAACCGACTCTTCACCCTCGGTGATTTCCAGTTCATCAATGCCGGACTCTTCCAGCAATTCAATCAGTTTTTTGACCTTGCGAATATCCATGTTGCGGGCTCACAAAAATGTAGGGCTGTTGGGGGAGTGTCAGGCCGTTTCAGACAGGCGTTGCAGGGCAAAGTCCAGGCCGAGGGCATAGCCCCGGGGACCAAGTCCGCAAATCACGCCGACGGCGACATCGGATAAATACGAGTGCTGGCGAAAGCTTTCACGCGCATGCACATTGGAAAGATGAATTTCAACAAAGGGCAGGTTAACCGCGAGCAGTGCATCGCGGAGGGCAACCGAGGTGTGGGTGAAGGCACCGGGGTTGATCAGGATGAACCGGGTTCCATCGTGCCGGGCGGCATGAATACGGTCCACCAGTACCCCTTCGTGATTGCTTTGCAGGCAACCCAGGTCGACGCCAGCCGCACTGGCTTGCGCAATCAGGTTGGCGTTGATGTTGTCGAGCGTGTCGGCACCATAGATGCCGGGCTCGCGGGTTCCCAACAGGTTCAGGTTGGGGCCATGTAAGACAAGTATGTGGGGCATTATGAAGAGGTCTTCCCTGGCTTGGCTTCATGCCGGCCAACAGGGCCGGACAGGTCGCAGCGATAGGTGACGCAGCGGTTCCGGATTGTGCCGCAGGAGTTTTGTAGCAGCCAAGCCCCGATCAGGGGTGATATGCAACAAACTGTGTTGGCTCGAAAATGCGGCATTTAGCGGAAGATCGCAGCTATTTCACTGCAAGATACCCAAAGTGGGTGGTCAAGGCAATGATGGGGCGATGACAGAAAGACTACAGAAGCGGGGTCAGGTGTTCACCGATCCATGCCTTGAAGTCCTCCGCCGGCATTTCGCCAAGCAGGCGCAGGCCAGTTTGTTCGTGACCGGTTTTGTCGAAAATCAGGATGGCTGGCAGTCCGGGTAACCGGTACCTGTTCAGCACGGCCTGTACGGCGGGCGTCATTTCCGAGGCATCCACCTGAAGCAGAACCAGGGGCTGCAGGCTGGACTGGACATCAGCACGATTGAAGACTTGTTGCTTCCATATAAGGCAACTGGGGCACCAGTCAGCATAGAACTCCAGCATGACAACCCGGTCGCGAGCCGCGATGAGGGCGGCAGGCAGTTCTTCTGCGCGAATGACCTGAAACTGGCCGTCAGCCGGTTTCAGTACAAATGCGACCGGGACCGGGATGGCTGAATGGGCCAGCTGGAGACGCACACCAATATAGGCGCTGGCAGTGGCGGCCATCAGCAACAGGATGGCGGGAGCGGTTAGCGGTCGTTTCTGGCGCAGCAGAAGCCAGAGGCCGGGGAATGCCAGCAACACGCTCAGGAACAGAAACATCAGGGATGAGGTTTTCATGAGTGCCGCATGCTAATGGCCTTTAAGCCAAGTATCCAGTTGGGCGGTGATGGTGGAGGGCGGCAGTGTAAATAAAGGGGTGGCTCCGCCTGCAGGAGTGCTGCCAGCGGCGCTGGGGAATGGTTAGAATGAGGCGCCCGAAAATGAATGCCCTTGCAGGGGCGAAGATACCTGCCCGGCTCGGGCCCGGATGCAGGCGGACGGTTGTTGATGGATGACTGGCGAGACAGACTGGAGGAGCGCTGGAGTGCGCTTCAGGAGCGCTGGGCGCTCTGGGATGCGGCCCCTGTGGTCACGGTCTCCCTTTTTCTGTTCCTGGTGTTTCTGGGTGTGCTGGGCTGGTACTGGTCCCGGGAGCCGTCTGTATTTACGGTAGCGAAAGCAGGAGCCGACAAACCCGGGCAGGTGCTGGCACAGGCCATGGTTCAGGTGGGCACCACCTTGCACGACAAGCGCGGGGGCTACTTGCGCAATGATCTGTTACCTCCCGGACTGCTGCTGGATAACATTCCATCGTGGGAGCTAGGGGTTCTGCACCAGTTGCGTGACATGACACGTGCGCTGCATCGCGATATGGGTTTGTCGCATGCACCGTATGTTGAGGACAGGGATCTGGCTCTGGCAGAGTCGGCGCTAAACGTCACTCCGGAAAGCTGGCTGTTCCCGATGGCGGAGCGAGAGCTGGTTCGGGGGAGTGATGCCCTGGAGGCCTATAACAGTCGCCTGGGCAGGGGGGAGGCCCACTTTTATCCGCGTATTGTGTACCTGCAGCGCTGGTTGATGGATGTGGATGCCAGTCTGGGCGTGCTGTCCACGCGTCTTAACTCTGCCGTACCCGATCATGCTGTCCTTTTTGCGGCCTCTGGAGGGGCTGCATTGCCTGGTGTGGAGGAGACGGCGTGGTCAGGCATCGACAATGTCTTTTACGAGGCAAGGGGCGGCGCCTGGGCGTTGTTGCATCTGCTCAAGGCGGTGGAAGTCGAGTTCGGCTCCGAGCTGGAGCGGCGACAATCCTTGCTGAGCTTGCGCGCAGCGATACACGAGCTTGAAGCAACCCAGCAAACCTTGTGGAGTCCAGTGATTCTGAATGGCTCGGGCTTTGGCCTGTTTGCGAATCACTCTCTCATCATGGCCAATTACCTTAACAGGGCGCAGTCTGACCTGGCAGATGTACGGGTTTCCCTTCTCGAGGCGGAGTAGTCCGCGTCACTGATGCTTTTTCCTTCCTTTCCGATTCTGTTCCGGGTGGCCTGGTCTTCCCGGAACTTTTTTGCATGCCTGTTTTTCAGTCATTTTATCAGTGGCTGCCGAGCGGATGCTGACGTGAGGGCTTGTTGGCACAAATCATTTTTTGAGTGAAAAAATACGGTGAAACACTCCGGGGGCGTATAGACATCATGGTGGACTGCCCCTACATTAGGCGACTCAGCAGAGTTGTACCTTTTGAGTGGGCTCCACTCATGACGACTTGCAACCCTTTTGTGGCCGGTTGGTCGCTCTGCTGTCAATAAAGCCTGTCAGATGCCGGCGATGTTCAGGGTCCACGGGGGCGTGGAGCGAGCATGGTTGCGTCTGCGGTAGGCTCCGGGGTAAACCGGTCGGCTTCCTTATCAAGGAGTCACGGTTCCAGAACAAAAAGGCCTGATGTAGTACAGGTCTATCCTGCACAACGGGAGTAGGTGCATGCGGTCATCACAAATCCTCCGCCTTGGCGCGGCGCTGCTGACTATGGTCATGGCGTCCTCGGCCTTCGCGACCCAGCTCGACATGACGCCAGGGGTAACGGAGATCAGCAACAAGGTCTTCGAACTTCATCGTTTCATGCTGTACATCTGTATTGCCATCGGTGTCGGTGTGTTCGGGATGATGTTTTACTCGATCATCAAGCACCGCAAGTCCACTGGCGCCAAGCCCGCCGACTTCCATGAAAGCACACTGGTGGAAGTGATCTGGACTGTCATTCCCTTCATTATCCTTATCGTCATGGCTGTACCTGCCACCCGGGTACTGATTGCCATGAATGATTCCAGTGATGCAGACCTCACCGTTCGCGTGACCGGCTCGCAGTGGAAGTGGCATTACGAGTATCTGTCCTATGGCAAGGAAAAGGATGTGGGCCTCGGCTTCCTGTCCATCCTGTCCACGCCGCGTGACCAGTACGAGCAGCAGGGCAAGGGGCTGCTCAATATGAGCAAGAACCAGCCTGACTTCGAAAAGAGCCCGCATTATCTGCTGGAAGTGGACAAGCCGCTGGTGATCCCTACGGGCAAGAAGGTGCGTTTCCTGGTGACGTCCGATGACGTGATTCATGCCTGGTGGGTGCCGGATTTTGCCGTCAAGAAAGACGCCATTCCGGGCTTCATCAATGAAATCTGGACCAATGTCCCGGTTGGCAAGGAAGGCATTTATCGTGGCCGTTGTGCCGAGTTGTGTGGCAAGGACCATGCCTTCATGCCGATTGTGGTGGAGGCCAAATCCCAGGCTGATTTCGACAAATGGCTGGTTGAAGCCAAGGTAAAGGCTGAAGAAGAAGCCAAGGCTGCGGCAAGCTCGGTGGATTACAAGTTTGCCGATATTGCCGAGGCCAGCAAGCTGGGCGAAGAAGTTTACAACGGCAAGTGCGCGGCATGTCATCAGGTATCCGGTGAGGGTCTGCCGCCGATGTTCCCTGCACTCAAGGGCTCCAAGATTGCGTCTGTGAAGGATCAGCTCCTGACCCAGATCGACATCCTGAATAACGGCAAGAACGCCATGCCGGCCTGGAAGGGCGTGCTGTCTCCGAAGGAAATGGCCGCTGTCATCACTTATACCCGCAATTCGTGGGGCAATAGCACGGGTGATCTCGTGCAGCCTTCCGATGTTGTGCTCAAGTAATCAGGGGAGAGAAAGGAAATGAGTCACGCTGCTTCCCACGATCATCATGATCACCACCATGTGCTGGCCCCGTTCTGGCAGCGCATGTTCACTACCTCGAATCACAAGGACATCGGGTCGATGTACCTGATGTTCGCCTTTGCCATGCTGCTCTGCGGTGGCGCCGCGGCCATGGTGATTCGTGCCGAACTGATGTACCCGGGCCTGCAACTGGTGCAGCCGGACTTCTTCAACCAGATGACCACGGTGCATGGTCTCATCATGGTGTTCGGCGCGATCATGCCTGCCTTCACCGGCTTCGCCAACTGGATGGTACCGATGATGATCGGTGCCCCGGACATGGCGTTGCCGCGCCTCAACCTGTTCAGCTTCTGGCTGCTGCCTTTTGCGTTCAGCCTGCTGATTGGCTCGGTCATCATGTCCATCATGGGCCTGGGCGCCGCTCCCAACTTCGGCTGGACCTTCTACGCGCCGCTGTCGACCAAGTTTGGACCTGCCAGCACCGATCTGTTCATCTTCTCGGTCCACCTGATGGGTATTTCCTCCATCCTGGGTGCAATCAACGTGGTGGTGACGATTTTCAACCTGCGCGCGCCTGGCATGACCCTGATGAAGATGCCGCTGTTTGTGTGGACCTGGCTGATCACCGCTTTCCTGCTGATTGCCGTGATGCCGGTACTGGCCGGTGCAGTGACGATGATGCTGACCGACCGTCATTTTGGTACCAGCTTCTTTGATGCCGCCGGTGGTGGTGATCCCGTGATGTTCCAGCATGTGTTCTGGTTCTTCGGGCATCCCGAGGTGTACATCATGATTCTGCCGTCTTTCGGGATCGTGTCCGCCATTATTCCGACATTTGCCCGCAAGCCACTCTTTGGTTACTCCTCCATGGTGTATGCCACGGCGTCCATTGCCTTGCTGTCGTTCGTGGTATGGGCGCATCACATGTTCACCACGGGCTTGCCACTGGCCGGTTCGTTGTTCTACATGTACATGACCATGCTGATTTCCGTGCCCACCGGTGTGAAGGTGTTTAACTGGGTAGCGACGATGTGGCGCGGTGCCATGACGTTTGAAGTGCCCATGCTGTTTGCGATTGCCTTCGTGGTGCTGTTCACCATCGGTGGCTTCTCCGGTCTGATGCTGGCCATCGTACCGGCGGATTATCAGTATCAGGATGCCTATTTCGTGGTGGCGCATTTCCACTATGTACTGGTCTCCGGCGCATTGTTCTCGATGTTTGCAGGTGCCTATTACTGGCTGCCGAAGTGGACCGGCCACATGTATAACGAAACGCTGGCCAAGCTGCACTTCTGGAATTCGCTGCTGTCCGTGAACCTGCTGTTCTTCCCGATGCACTTCGTGGGACTGGCGGGCATGCCGCGTCGGTATGCCGACTATTCGCAGCAGTTTGCCGATCTCAATTTCTGGATATCGATTGGTGGCTTCTGGTTCGGTGTGTCTCAGCTGCTTTTCCTGGCGGTATTGCTGACAGCCAAGAAGGGTCCTAAGGCGGCAGACAAGCCTTGGGACGGTGCGGAAG
>CAYGBB010000018.1:0-15634 GCA_964347985.1 uncultured Moraxellaceae bacterium | reverse complement strand
CGTCGCGTGATGGCAAAAGATCCACTGGGCACTCCGGCTACCCCATCCGCGGACAAGGACTCGCCATCCCAGTTAAGATTGCTGCCCTTGCGATAGTAAAGACTGTAACCGCTGCGCATCAGTCGGCGTGAATCATCCAGCTTGCCATCCCGCATCGGGTAGCGCGCAAACGCAAGTCGTTCGGGAAGAAAACTGGAGTTGAAGGCGCCATCCATGCGACCGGTGGAAAGCCGAAGCAGGCACTGCCCCCACGGCATTGAGTGAAACCTGACGACGATATGGGCCCGCAGGGCAGCCCGCTCGATCAGCAGCTGATTCAAGCCAGGCCGCTCCGGTATCACCCAGGGATAATCGCCCTGATTACTCGCGCACAGGTGCATTTCCGGATGCGGAACCGCACTGGCATTACCCGCGCCAACAGCGAGACAGATCAGGAGCAGGCGGATAATCATTGGCATGACGGGAATTCATGTCTTATTTTTCGGCCAGCATAAATGAATAAACGGCAGCTGATACTGTTTTTGTGTTAATGGTCGCGTTGCCCCTGAAAACATCACGTCTCGTTTTCCACCCGCGCCCACAGCGCGGCAAACTGCGGCAGCACTGCCTTCCAGTCAACCTCCCGGCCTGTATCGACCGTCAGCGCGACTGCCCGTTCCCGGCCCTCCAGGGCTTCACAGGCCGCCAACTGCTTGTCGACCACTGTCGCATCCGCCTCGGAGGCATCCTGGCCCTGCCGGGTTCGTTGCGCGGCGCGCGCTCGCAATACTGCGGGTGTTGCGGCAAAAGCAAGCACCAGGCAGGGCACCCGCATCGCCTTCGCCAGCCGGTACATGCGCTCGCGTGGTGCCCTGCGGATATGGGTGGCATCGACCAGCACAGGAAAGCCCGCCTGCAGCACCTGCCTGGCCAATACCTCGAGTCGATCCTGCACACGCTGGTTAGCCTGCGCGCTGTAAATGCCACCGGGCACTCCCGCGCTGGATTGTGTGGACGTCAGCCCGTACAAACGCTTGCGCTCGACATCGGCCCGCACCCGTATCAGCCCGTATGCATCCATCAGGTGTTGCGAATGCGTCGTCTTGCCAGAGCCGGAAATGCCATGCGTAATCACCAGTGCAGTCCGTGCGGGTACGGCATAGCTGGCCGCCAGCTCAAGATAGCGACGGCACTCGGCCACGGCGGCCTCACGCGCAGCACCTTGCAGTTGCTCCACGCGAATTGCCGCCACCTTTGCCCGGACCATGGCGCGATAGGAAAGATAAAACGGCAGCAGGCGCAAGCCTGCATAATCACCTGTCTTTTCCAGCCAGGCATTCAGAAAACGCCAGCCCAGATCAGTACGCCCCCGCGCCTGCAGATCCATCACCAGGAATGCCACATCGGCCATGACATCAATCCAGCGCAAGGCCGGATTGAATTCGATGGCATCAAACAGGAGTGGCTGCCCTTCAAGCACCACAATATTGCCGAGATGCAGGTCGCCATGACACTCGCGCACCCATCCTGCGGCCAGGCGCGCTGCAAATACGTCGTTAAGTGATGCAAATGCTGATGCACTCCACTGCTGCACCGTTTCCAGCAGTGCCTGCATATCCACCGCATCAACGCGCTCGCGGAGCATGCCGAAATTCTGCTGGACAGGCCGGTACACCGCATCCGCCCTGCCATACTCGCCATCCGCGGCAGCAACCCCGGCCCCCGCATGAAAATCCGCCACATGCCAGGCCAGCCGATCAACCAGTTCCGGCATATCCGCGTGTGACGGCAGCAGCGCAGAGAGCAAACTTTCTTGTGAAAACCTGCGCATTCTTACCGCATACTCCACCGCCTCACTCGCGCTTGACGACTGTATCCTTGCCGGGCTTTCAGCAATCCCCACCACCGCCTCGTACAGCATCGGTGCCGTGCGCCGATTGATGCGCAACTCTTCCTCACAGGCGGCACGCCGCCTTGCCAGCGTGCTGAAATCAAGAAACCCCAGATCTACCGGTTTTTTAATCTTGTAGGCGTAGTCACCCGCGAGAAACACCCAGGAAATATGGGTTTCGATACACTCGACGTGCGCAGCCGGATGCGGGAAGGCTGTCGGGTTCATCAGGTCTACTGGCAGATTTATCGACATGACTCCCCTCGCCGGACTCCGGCAATAAAAAACGCCCGACCTGTCGTGGCAACAGGTCAGGCGTTTTGATAATAGCAGGAACTTACGCTCACCAGACTCCCGCCAGCAACTGCATCAAACCAGGCTGGCAGGCAAGCCCAAGGGATGAACCGGCAAAGAGGACTCAGTTATGTCCCTTGCCCTTGTTGCCTTTGTGTCCTTTGCCGCCGTCATTGCCGTTGTGGTTACGGCCCTGACCGTCATCGCCACCACGACCGCTGCGTTCCCGATACTGCGGCACATAAACGTTGTTGTACCAGCTATCCTGCACAAAATAGACGGGACGACTGCAGGCATTATAGGCGCCGCAATGCTTGCGCCAGTTCCTTGCATGACCTGGTGGCACACGCAAATAAACCGGCTGCACCACTTCGGTCACGGGCGCACGCATAATGATCTTTGGTTCAGCGTAGACCACGCGCGGGCGCGGATAGTCGCCAATATCGATTGTGCCGTAAAAACCGGGCTGCCCAATGGTGACCGAGACACCCACATCGGCAGCAAAGGCCGGGGTGATGGCCACAGCAAGTGCGATTGCACCAAGCATGCGTTTCATGGAATTAACCTCTGTTTATTTATCTTCACATACCATTAACGCGCAAGGCGCCGAATGGTTTACACATTGATATTAGTAGTACCTGTCACAGGCCGTGTCGAATCCGCTGGCAGGACATATATGGTCGAGCAGACAACCCCGGCACAAATACACTAAAAAAACATTTTTTATGCATTAAGGCCGAGAGTGCCACCGTAGCACGCCCGACAGCACTGCTCTGTGCGCTAGCGCTCTTCCGGGCCACCGATAAAGCGGTACACCCCCGCCCCGATCACGGCCCCTGCTATCGGTGCCAGCCAGAACAGCCACAGCTGCGCCGTCGCCCAGTCGCCCACAAACACGGCCACGCCGGTGCTACGCGCCGGGTTCACCGAAGTATTGGTGACCGGAATGGAAATGAGATGGATGAGGGTTAGCGCCAACCCGATGGCAATCGGCGCAAAGCCCTGTGGCGCGCGCTTGTCGGTGGCACCCAGAATGATGACCAGGAACATCATGGTCATCACGACTTCCGTCACCAGCGCCGCCGTCATGGAATAGCCGCCTGGCGAGTGCACACCGTAGCCGTTGGCGGCGAAACCGGCGGACACATCAAATCCAGCCTTGCCGCTGGCGATCACGAACAGCACACCGCCGGCCACAATGCCGCCCAGCACCTGCGCCGCGATATAAGGCAGCAACTGACTGGCCGGAAAGCGTCCGCCCGCCCAGAGCCCGACAGAAACAGCCGGATTAAGGTGACACCCCGAGATATGGCCGATGGCAAAGGCCATGGTCAGCACAGTCAGGCCGAAGGCCAGGGAGACGCCGTGCAGGCCAATGCCCACCTCGGGAAAGGCAGCGGCCAGGACCGCACTGCCGCACCCACCCAGAACCAGCCAGAAGGTTCCGATAAACTCTGCACCATATGCTTTCATCGTCTTCATCCTTGTTGTGTGCAAACAGGGGCACTCCAGCTCTACCTTTAGAACATAATCGTACAAAATACCAGCGCATCCTCATGACGCTGTGACTGGCCCCACCTTCCCCCCGCCGCCCTCCCCCACTAGACTCGGATCAGTCCGGCGGTTTGCGCTGGCCGATACCAAGAGACGGGATTGCTCTGAACATGCGTCTATTTCGTGGAATCTCGCTGCTGATCCTGACCGTGACCCTGACTGTAGTTCTGGGCGGCTGTGCAGCGGGGTCGGTCTTCACGCCGTATCCGGTACAGGCCTCCGGCTGGCAGCGCGCGCTGGAGCAAAACCAGCCCGACACCGCACGTCATGCGCTGGATAAAAAGCGCAAGAGTGCAGACCGGCTGCTCTATCTGCAGGAGCGCGGCCGCGTCAACCAGCTCGCCAGCAACGCCGGCACCAGTAAAGAAGACTTTGACGGGGTGATTGATGCCTACCGCACCCGGGAAGACCGCGCCCTGATTTCAGCAGCAGCGGCGCTTGCCTCCGGTGCCAGCCTGCTGACCAATGACAATGCCCGCCCCTATGCCGGCAGCCTGTACGAGCGCGTATTCGTGCACCAGTACCAGGCCCTGAACTATCTGGCGGCCGGTGATGCCAGTGCGGCACTGGTGGAGGTTCGACGCGCCAACCTCATCCAGAATGAAGCCCTGGCCAACAAGGAAAATACCGTCGACAAGGCCCGTGCCGATGCCGAACAGAAAGGCTTTGACAGCTCGCGCTACGACAATTACTTCAGCAGCATGGATGTGGCCGCCGGCCGGGTGAAAACCGGCTTTCAGAATGCCGCCACCTTTTACCTCTCCGGCCTGATCTACGAAGCCACCGGCAACACCAACGATGCCTATATCGATTACCGCAAGGCGCTGGAACTGGTGCCGGGCAACCCCTATGTGCAGCGCGATGTCCTGCGCACCGGGCTGAACGCCGGCATGGATGACGTGCAAAAACTGGCGCGGCAACTCGGCAACACCCGGATTGCGCCGGAAAATGGCGAAGGCGAGCTGGTGCTCTATCTGGAAGAAGGTTTTGTGCCCGCCAAGGCCCCTCTCTCCATTCCGATATGGACATCCAGAACAATCAACACCGTGAGTTTTCCGGTATATGCCGGCAATGTGCCGGCGCCCCTTGAACTGCTGGTGGATATCAACGGCCAGCAGTTGCGGGCAGGATTGCTGGTGGATACGCGCGCCCTGGCGGTACGCACCCTGAAGGACGAGATTCCCGGCATGCTGGCACGCGCCTTTCTGCGCCTGCTGACCAAGCAGGAAATGCAGCGCCAGTTGCAGCAGCAGGATTCCTCCGGCCTGCTGGGGCTGGCGGGTACCCTGTACAGCCTGGTCACGGACCAGGCCGATCTGCGCTCATGGCTGACCCTGCCCGGCAGTGGCCAGGTCCTGCGGGTCTTCCTCCCAGCCGGCACTCATCGCGTGGCCGTGCCCGGCATGGGCACCCCGCTTGATGTCGAGGTGCGTAACGGAAGACCGACACTGGTGCACTTGGCGGTCCTGCCCGGCAGAACGTACAGTCGCATCTATCCTTTATGACAGATTCATCCCATCCTCCCGGTGAGGACGGATTACTCAAGGAGAAGAAAATGAAACGTCTCGCTACAGCCCTGCTGCTTGGTACCAGCCTGGCAATGACGGCCTGTACCACGGCGCCGTCCCAGGAAATCGTTAACTACCGGGGCGGCGACATGAAGGGCACCATCGAGGTAGCGCGGTCCGTGGTGACCGAAACCGAAGGCGGCCTGCCCCGGGCACAGGCCGTGTTGCTGAATCGTTCCGGCATCACGCAGAAATTCGAATACAAGATTGTATGGTTCGACAGCAACGACATGCCGCTGGATGAAGACTCGCGCCCATGGAAATCCGCCAGCGTGCAGGGCCGTGACGAAACCACCATCAGTGCTACCGGCCCCAGCGACAAGGCCAAACGTTTCCAGATCCAGATTCGTGAACCCCAGGGAGTGACCCAGTAATGAAGCGCACGTTTATTCTCGTTCCGCTACTCGCCGTCGGCGCACTCGGCCTCAGCGCCTGCACCAACGTCAAGTATGGCGATGCCACGGCAGTGGAAACCGTGAACACCGATTTCGGCTCGACCGATCTGCAGATGATTGCGGAAAAGATGGTGGATGACCTGCTGGCCTCGGGTGCCGTTGCACAGATCAGTGCCGGCGGCAAACGCCCCATCCTTTTTGTCGACAAGATCAAGAACAAGACCACGGAACACATCGATACCGAATCGATTACCGACACGATGTCCACCAAGTTACTCAATTCCGGAAAGTTCCGTTTTGTCGACATGACAGCGGTCAATGCCGTGATGGACCAGATGGACTACCAGAAAAACAGCGGCCTGGTGGATGAAGCAAAGGCTGTGCACATGGGCAAACAGCTCGGCGCGCAGTACATGCTCTATGGCAACTTTTCCAGCATCGTGAAAACGTCTGGCAACACCAGGGACGTGTACTACAAGTTCACCATGAAACTGACCGATATCGAAAGCGGACTGGTGGAATTCCAGAGCGAAAAGGAAATCCGCAAAACGAAGAAGAAAAGCTTGATGGGGGGCTGATGCCGGGTATCTGGCAATGAGGAACTGGCTTTTCTTGTCCACCAGAAAACCCAATAAAAAATCCCGCTGACGCGGGATTTTTTATTGCTGGCATTACTGCACGCTGAACCAGCCCGCCTCATAGCCCCATACGGCACCCGCCACCACGGTAATCAGCAGCAACCACCAGACCCAGCGATGCTTCCTGGCTGCATACGGATCGGTCAGTGCCCGCTCGGCACCCTCGGGCAACTCCGCCAGCTGCGTCAGTGCCGTACCAAAGGCGATATTGATGTTGGCGGCCGTATTCACTGCCCAGCCATTGGCATCCAGCAGCGGGCCCAGACTGCGCTTGCGCAACTTGAACCAGGCCAGAATCATGGAGGGGCCGGAAATCAACAGGATCACGCCCAGCACAGCCAGCGGCATCTGCCACCACTTGAGGGCCAGAAAGCCCGCCGCCACCGCGGCCAGAGCCGTGCCGATAGCACCGATAGCCAGGCCAATCGCGGCAAAAATACCGGCAAACTTCGCAATATCAAACGGTACCGGCGGCGTCGCAGGGGCACCGGCCGGTTTTGGCGCCGCCGTTTCAACCTTGGCGGCCGCATCACCCACACCCGCGGCCGCCTTGTCTTCCATGGCCTTGTCGCGCGATGCTGCCATCTTCTGCATCTGGTTGGAAATCATCTTGCCGATGCGGCGATATGGCGTCCAGAATGCCTCCCGCACACTGATCGGATGCTCCACCAGCTTGACGACATGGGCATCCCAGTCCACACCGTTGCGGTCATAGTAAATGCCGTTACGGCCCACCGTCAGATTACCGGAGTCACCGGCGGTGACGGCAGCTACTACCGACATTTTCCGGGACTCACCCGGGCGCGTGCAGTCGCAATACACCAGATACGTACCGCTGTTGGCGGCCTGGGCGCTGTGCTTGGCCATGTCATTCACATGCACGACAAGATCACAGCTTTTGCCATCAATAAACAGGGTGCCGGACTGGAAAATGGCCTTGGCGCGACGGGTATAGAAATCACGGAACGAAATGAAATTGTTCAGCAGCGTCACCAGGTTTTTCTGGAACCTGACAATACGGTCCACATCCAGCAACCCTTCCGCCTCGGTAGCAACCGACTTGTCGAAGGCCACCAGTGCCATCAGCTGCTCCTGTACACCGTTCTTCACCAGCGCCTCAATGCGACCAGCGTCCAGTACATCAATGGCCTGCACCGGCCGCTCATTGAGCCAGGCCTGGTAGGTGGAGAATTTTTCAACAAGCGCTTGCCACTCGCTTGCGGTCAGCTCGTTTCTCTCACCCAGCAGCGGTGTCACCACCTGAGCACGAAATGCGTTTAATGCCAACATCCAGTCAGGATTAATACCGTCCATGAGTGGCAGGGCACGCCCGGCCACTACATTGGCCAGCGGCAGCTTTCCCGCCTCCCCGCTAACAGAAAGGTCGAGTGTCGCCAGACGCACCAGCTCTGCTTCCTCGCCGTTCATCAACGCACCGGCGCGAGGATCAAACGAGGCCAGTCGCACACGCGTAAAGAAATCATCAATCTTGGCGCGCACTGCATTGAGTGCCGCCACCGCCGCCGCGGTGGCCTCCCCCAGTGGCCGCATGGCAACATCGTCAGTCGCACGCGCCTGCCAGGCCAGCAGCAATGCCGCCTGCTCGAAAAATGCCGTGATTTTTTCTTCGGAAAGGCCCTGCTCGTTGCTGCGATCCGTTTCCGATCCCAGCGCCACGATAATGTCGGCAATGGCTTCCCGCAGTGCCAGGTCTTCCGTCATTGCCGCCGGCACAATGCCATCACCATTCGGTTTTTCCGGCGGAAACACCTTGGCCAGATCTTCAGTATCCGTCACCTGCAGCGCGACCGCATCTGCCCGACCCAGATTACTCAGCAGACGACGTGCCGCCGCATGCAATGTGCGGCCTTCTTCATTGTCGGCCAGCGCAGAGAGCGGCAGGCTGTCACCGCCGAACAGCACATCCGGGTCGCTAAGGCGAAGCAGCGTCCAGTCTACGGCAGTCAGCAATTCCGGTGCGCGAATACGGCCATCACTGTCGCTGTCCAGATAGGCCAGTGTGCGCGCATCAAACTCCAGCCCCGTCACCGGGCAGGCCAGTGCCGTCCACAGCTTCTGATCGAGCGCACGCAGATTGGCGAGGTCTGCCGGAGTATCCAGCCGCACCTGATCAAACCCTCCGGAGCGAAAGAATCGCCAACGATGCAAAATATTGTCAGTCATAAAGCCGTATTGTCCTTTATCGTCAATCGTGTTGTTCCGCGCCAATTCATAAAAAAGCCCCGGCATAGCCGGGGCTTTTTTATGTCAAAACGCGCCTACTTCTTGAGGAGATCACGTATTTCCGTCAGCAGCAGCTGCTCTTTGCTAGGCTCCGCCGGCGCTGCCGGTGCTGCTTCCTCTTTTTTCTTGAGGGTATTGATAAACCGGATGGCCATGAAAATGACAAAGGCGATGATAGCGAAATCAATAACGGTCTGGGCAAATTTCCCGTAGGCAATGACCACGGCAGGCGCCTCACCCACGGCCTCCTTGAGGGTGATAGCCAGATCAGCAAAGTTCACGCCCCCCAGAAGCACACCAATCGGAGGCATGATGACATCCGCCACGAATGAGGAAACAATTTTCCCGAAAGCGCCGCCAATAATGACCCCCACCGCCATATCGACAACATTGCCTTTTACTGCAAATTCCTTGAACTCTTGCATCATGCTCATATCGTTCTTCCTTTCCGGTTGTTGGCGCGAGTTATCTTACTACCATTCTACAAATCCCGTCAGCACGGGGAATCCATTGATCAGTCAAGCTCAAGCGCGGGGAGAAAGGCCCTGGGGTGGCCGCCCGGTATCCCGCAACAGGCGGGCAATCGCCTGATGCACCGGCAACCGCAACTCGTCACTTTCATTGGCCAGCTGATGTGATGCCTGCGGCAGTATCGCCTCATGCACCACGCGGAAGTGGGTGCGCACGTAATCATTATTGCTGCGCCACTCGATGGTTTCATCACGAGCGCCCTGCACCAGCAACACCGGAAAATCACAGGCCGGCTGGTGCAGCATATGCAATACCCAGCGGCGCAGGGCACCAATCCAGCTCATTGGCACCCAACGCTCCTGGAGCGGATCATCCTCGCGCACAAACCGTAAAAAATCCTTGTCACTGCTGTTGTTGCGGAACACGCGCGGCACTGCCTTGCGAAAATGCCGCATGAGCCAGTAGCCAAAACGGATCTGTCCCCACTGTACCGGGCGCAACAAGGGCGCCAGCAGGAGCACGGAACCAAAGGCCGGCTTGCGCTCGGCGGCACAGGCCGACAGCACATGATCCATCAGGATGGCGCCACCGGTACTTTGCCCGATGGCATACCAGGGCGCGGGCAAATCCTCGCCATACAACCGGATCGCCGTCTCCAGCATCATCTGGTAATCATCAAAGTCCGGCACATCAATACGATCGCCCGTGGACAGCCCATGCCCCGGCAGATCCGGAATAAACACGGCGAACCCGCGCTGCAGGCAATCGCGGATCAGATGGCGGTACAAGCCGGCATGGTCGAGATAGCCATGCAGGATAAACACGGTGCCACGGGCATTTTCCGGCAGGTACACATGCGCAGCAATATGGTAGCCCGGCGCCTCGAACCAGCCGGCGTAATGCCGCACGCCCTCCACCTGCGCTTCCATGTCGATGCCGTAATAGCGGACATATTCCGCCATGACGCCTGTCAGTGGCGCATAGACGGCAAGATCCAGATGCATCAGGGCGCGCTTGATGGCGCCAATATCCAGGGTCGACATGTGCAGGCATTCACTATGACATTGCTGCTTTTATAGCACGGCCATCATGAAAAAGGCGTGAACCAGACGGCATCGCCACGACCATTTGCCTCAGGGATTATCGGTCTTGCGCCGGCCCCGGTTCTGGCGACGGTCCGGCTGGATGGAGGCGCCCCGACGCGCCTCCCGGCGATCCGCACGATGCCGGCGTTCCGCCCCTGCACGACGCTCCACGCCATCCCAGGAGCCCGGCTCAATGGGCGCGCCCGTGTCGTCGGTCACCAGCTCCAGATGGGTGATAAGGCCAACCTCGGCCAGCGCCTCCTGGTACCGGCTGCCATGCTCTACACCAAGATCCTGCTTGATAATCGCTGGCAGGGTCGACAGCAGCTCCCTTACGCGTTCGACTGGTGCCTTGAACAGGGCGGCCACATTGGCATGCACTTCCTCTGGCGTGAGGCCGGGCAGATATTTGCCACGGAAAACCAGACGGTATTGTCGGCTCATGCTGCATCCTTTCACGTTCGTATCATGCGGAATCCGCTGCCAAGACTAGGCGGAATAGCGGCAGCTGGAAAGCTTTCGGGCAATGACTGGATACATTCAGCCATTGCCTGCAGAAACTCAGGGCATGAAAAAGGGGCCACAGCCCCGATTTCAGCGCAGCAATGCCGACAAAACTTTTCAGTTAACCTTCGGCGTCAGCAAGCCCTTCGCATAACGCTCGCTCATCACGTCCAGCGACACGCCCCTGATCTTGCTGCCATGCCCGGCGGCTCCAAAGGCCTCATAACGGGCAATGCAGATATCGCGCATGGCCACGATGGAGTCATTGAAGTATTTGCGCGGATCAAACTCGGCCGGGTTCCTGGCAAGATGACGACGGATCGCACCGGTGGCTGCCAGACGCAGGTCGGTGTCGATATTCACCTTGCGCACACCGTGCCTGATAGCCTCGACAATCTGCTCGACCGGCACGCCGTAGGTTTCCTTGATGTCGCCACCGTGCTCATTGATGATCGCCAGCCAGTCCTGCGGCACGCTGGAGGAACCGTGCATCACCAGATGCGTACCGGGAATGCGTGCATGAATCTGCTTTACGCGCTCAATGGCCAGAATGTCGCCGGTGGGCGGGCGCGTGAACTTGTAGGCACCGTGCGAGGTGCCGATGGCAATGGCCAGTGCATCCACGCCGGTATCCTTGACGAACTGTGCCGCTTCCTCCGGATCGGTCAGCAGCTGCGAGTGGTCCAGCACACCTTCTGCACCCACACCGTCTTCTTCACCGGCCATGCCGGTTTCCAGCGAACCCAGGCAGCCGATTTCACCTTCCACCGACACGCCACAAGCATGCGCCAGCTCGACCACATTGCGTGTCACTTTCACGTTGTAGTCATAATCCATCGGCGTCTTGCCGTCGGTACCGAGCGAGCCGTCCATCATCACGGAGGAAAAGCCGAGCTGGATGGAACGCTGGCAGATGGCCGGCGAGGTACCGTGGTCCTGATGCATCACCACCGGAATTTCCGGAAACTCTTCCACCGCGGCCAGAATGAGGTGGCGCAGGAAGGGAGCACCGGCATATTTGCGGGCGCCGGCAGAGGCCTGCACGATCACGGGCGAATCTGTTTTTGCCGCCGCTTCCATGATGGCGCGCATCTGTTCCAGATTGTTCACGTTGAACGCAGGAATGCCGTAGCCAAACTCTGCTGCGTGATCCAGCATCTGACGCATGCTGATAAGTGCCATGTTATTGCTCCACTATCCGTTAATTCGTATTTGATACTTTCAGATCAGTGCCACTTCCTGATCAGTTCCTGGCAGCTGCTTCTTCCAGCGCCACCACCGCCGGGAGCTTCTTGCCTTCGACAAACTCGAGGAAGGCACCACCACCCGTGGAAATATAGGAAATTTTTTCGCTGACACCGTACTTGTCGATGGCCGCCAGCGTATCGCCACCACCGGCAATCGAGAACGCGGCGCTGTCGGCAATCGCATGCGACAGCACTTCGGTGCCCTTGCCAAACTTGTCGACTTCAAACACGCCCACCGGGCCGTTCCACAGAATGGTTTTCGAGGCTTTCAGCATGTCGGCAAACTGCGCCGCCGTTTTCGGGCCGACATCCAGAATCATGTCGTTGTCACCCACGTCCTCCACATTTTTCACGACAGCATCGGCGCCATTCACGAACGCCATGAAGTCCTCAATCGGGCCCTTCACTTCGGCCACCACCACATCCACCGGCAGCGGCACCTTGACCTTGGCAGCAATGGCCTTGGCGGTATCAATCAGGTCGTGCTCGCACAGCGACTTGCCGACATTGAAACCGGCAGCCGCCAGGAAGGTATTGGCAATACCACCACCGACAATCAGCTGGTCACAAAGATCCGACAGCGATGTCAGCACATCCAGTTTGGTGGACACCTTGGAGCCGGCAACAATGGCCACCATGGGGCGGGCCGGTGTCTTCAGGGCCTTGCCCAGTGCATCCAGCTCTGCCGCCAGCAGCGGGCCGGCACAAGCCACTTTCGCAAACTTCGCCACGCCATGTGTGGAACCTTCGGCGCGGTGCGCCGTACCAAACGCATCCATCACGAACACAGCGCACAGCGCCGCATACTTCTGCGTCAGCTCGTCAGCATTCTTCTTTTCGCCCTTGTTGAAGCGCACATTCTCGAACAGCACCACCTCGCCGGGCTTTACCTCGACGCCATTCAGGTAATCCTGCACCAGCGGCACAGTGCGACCCAGTGCCTGCGACAGGTACTCGGCCACCGGCTTCATGGAATTTTCTTCGGAGAACTCACCCTCGACAGGACGACCAAGGTGCGAGCACACCATGACGGCAGCGCCTTTTTCCAGCGCCAGCCTGATGGTGGGCAGCGAGGCCTCGATACGGGCAGCGCTGGTCACCTTGCCGTTCTTCACCGGCACATTGAGGTCTTCGCGAATCAGCACGCGCTTGCCGGCCAGATCGAGATCAGCCATCTTGATAACGGTCATGATTTACTCCTTGCTCAAATACGTACACAAATCCAGCAGCCGGTTGGCATAACCCCATTCGTTGTCATACCAGACCAGCACTTTTGCCTGCCGCCCGGCAACGCGGGTTTCGGTGGCATCAAAAATCAGCGAATACGGTGAGTGGTTGAAATCACTCGACACCAGCAGCTCGTCACAAAAACCGAGAATATTGCTGTATTCATTCTTTGCCTTGTCGGCAAACAGGCGGTTGATCGCATCGACGCCGAGCGGCTCGCGCCCGACAAAACTGAAATCAATGGCGGCAACATTCTGCGTGGGTACGCGCAGCGAATAGCCATCAATGCGCTCACCCAGCTCCGGCAACACCCGGCGCAAGGCACCAATGCTGCTGGAGGTGGTCGGAATGATGTTTACCCCTGCGGCACGGGCACGGCGCAGGTCACGATGGGTGCGGTCCAGCACCACCTGGTCCGAGGTCATGGCATGAATTTCGGTCAGCATGCCGGACTCGATGCCGAAGGCCTCGTCGAGGATCTTCACCAGTGGCACCAGCGCATGGGTGGTACACGACACGCTGGAAATAATGCGATGCACCGGCCGAACGGTTTCGTGATTCACGCCGTACACCAGCGTGGCATCCACTTCATCAAAGGGCGCCGCACCGATGATGACTTTTTTCGCCCCCGCCTGCAGGTGCCGCGCTGCTTCGGCACGGGCACGGAACTGGCCGGTGCACTCCAGCACCACATCAACACCCAGATCGGCCCACGGCAGGCGCTCCGGTGCCGGCACACTCAGCAAGCGGATGTGACGACCATTGATCTCCAGCATGTTGCCCGCCAGCGACACGTCGCCGGCAAAACGGCCATGCGTGCTGTCGTAGCGGGTGAGATGCGCCAGTGCCTCGGCATGACCGAGGTCATTGATGGCGACAAACTCCAGCATCGGATTGGCGCCGTTTTCAAAATACGCGCGCAGCACATTACGACCGATACGGCCGTAACCATTGATCGCCACACGCAGTGTCATGCGCGTCAGGCCAGTTCGTTCACGGCGGCCACCACAGCCTCCGTGGTGATGCCGAAGTGGGCATACAGCAACGGTGCCGGCGCCGACTCACCAAACGTGGTCATGCCGATGACACGGCCATCCAGACCGGCAAACTTCCACCAGTAATCCACGTGCGACGCTTCCACCACCACACGGGCACGCACGGCAGCAGGCAGCACGCCTTCACGGTACGCAGCATCCTGCGCCATGAATACATCGACAGACGGCAGCGACACCACACGCACGGACTTGCCGGCAGCGGCCAGCTGTTTCTGTGCGTCCACCGCCAGCCCGATTTCCGAGCCGGTCGCAATAATGATGGCGTCGATCTGCGCACCGCTTTCCTGCACCAGCACATAACCACCGCGGGCAATGTCGGCAATCTGCTGTGCGCTGCGCGGCTGGTGCGGCAGGTTCTGGCGCGAGAAAACGAGTGCCGTCGGGCCGTTGTCACGCTCCAGCGCCGCCTTCCACGACACGGCCGATTCAACGGTGTCGGCCGGACGCCACACGCTCATGTTCGGCGTGCCGCGCAAGCTGGCGAGTTGTTCCACCGGCTGATGGGTCGGGCCGTCTTCACCGAGGCCGATGGAGTCATGCGTGTACACATGAATGGCGCGCTGCTTCATCAGCGCGGCCATGCGCACGGCATTGCGGGCGTATTCCATGAAAATCAGGAAGGTGGCGCCGTAGGGAATGAAACCGCCGTGCAGGGCAATGCCGTTCATGATGGCGCTCATGCCGAATTCACGCACGCCGTAATACACGTAATTGCCGGCCGCATCTTCCTGGATGCCGTGGCAGCCCTTCCACAAGGTGAGGTTGGAGCCGGCGAGATCGGCGGAACCACCGAGCAGTTCCGGCAGCAACGGCCCAAAGGCATTCAGCGTGTTCTGTGAGGCCTTGCGCGACGCAATGGTTTCGCCCTTCTCGGCGCAGGCATTGATCCAGGCATTTGCCTTGTCGGCAAAATCAGCCGGCAATTCGCCCTTCAGGCGGCGCAGCAATTCTTTTGCCAGCTCCGGATGTTTCTGTTCGTACACACGGAACAGTGAATTCCATTGTGTTTCCAGCGCATCACCCTTGGCGGTGCAATCCCAGGCTTCGTAAATGTCGGCAGGAATTTCAAACGGTGCGTAGGACCAGCCCAGCGCCGCGCGCGTCAGCGCGATTTCGGCATCACCGAGCGGGGCACCGTGGCAATCTTCCTTGCCCTGCTTGTTGGGCGAGCCGGCACCAATCACGGTACGGCACATGATCAGCGTCGGCTTGCCGGTTTCGGCGTGGGCCTTCTGGATGGCAGCACGGATTTCTTCGCTGTCATGACCATCAATACGGCCGATCACCTGCCAGCCATAGGCCTCGAAACGCTTTTTCGTGTCGTCCGTAAACCAGCCTTCCACTTCACCATCAATGGAAATGCCGTTGTCATCGTAAAACGCAACCAGCTTGCCGAGATTGAGCGTGCCGGCCAGCGAGCACACTTCGTGCGAGATGCCTTCCATCAGGCAGCCATCACCAAGGAAAGTGTAGGTGTAGTGA
>CAYGBB010000017.1:3079-16002 GCA_964347985.1 uncultured Moraxellaceae bacterium | reverse complement strand
GTCCTTTCCTGATTGCACACCAGATCACCAGATCATGTGTGGCCTTGCTCAGGCAGATGCAGCTTCCAGTGCAGCAATAACTGCCGCCAGGAAACGTGCGGCTTCACCGCCCGTCACGACACGATGATCCACCGTCAATGACAGCGGCAACAACACCGTGCCCACTGGCTGGTTATCACGGTCCAGACGCACACCTGCATGGGCATGACCACTGCCAAGTATGGCCACCTGTGGCGGAATCACCAATGGCGTCGCGAACGTGCCGGCCAGACTGCCGAAGTTGGACAGCGTGAGAGTAGCGCCCGTCTGCATGTCCTCCGTCAATCGATACCCCTCGGCTGCTTGCCGGAGTTCACTGACCTGAGGTGCAACCTCATCAAGGGCCAACGCTTCCGCATGATGCAGTACCGGCGCGTAAAGCCCATGCGTGGTATCGACAGCAATGCCTACATGGACAGAGTCGTGCAGGCGACGCATCTGGCGCTGACCGTCGTACCAGGCATTCAGGGCCGGCTCCGCCCGTGCGGCCGCAACAAGCGCAAGCACCAGACGTGCCGTCACCCCGCCCTGAGCCCCCGGCCCGATTACAGCTTCGCCAAACAGGGTAACAGGCACGACATCCCGTTGTGCTCTGGCGAGATTTTCCGCCATGGCTCGGCGCATCGGCTCCAGAGATTCTCCACCGTCAAACAATGCCCGGGCCGGCTCAGGCAAAGAGCTGACGGGCGAACGCGGTACACGCCGCCGGGGTGACTGTTGCAGACGGGCCTCGGTATGCCGGTGTCGGCCAATCAGGAAGCCCGTACTGCCAACCTTTCGGTCCGAGGCCGGGAGATTACCCACCACACTGCCGGCATCCGCGACGGGAGCAGCACCCGCCATGGCGGGTTTTGTATCAGCAAACTCCACCAATGGCGCATGCGTGGGCACAGTATCGCCAGCGGCCGCAAGCAGCGCCACGATGTGACCACTCTGCGGCGAAGGCACATCAACAACCGCTTTTGCTGTTTCGACCGATACCAGCAACTGCTCCGCCTGAACGTCATCGCCCTCTGCCACATGCCAGCGCACGACAGTTGCCTCGGCCAGACCTTCGCCGAGATCCGGCAGATGGAAAATACTCATGAAAACTCCAGAACCTCGTGAACGGCGCAGACAATATCGTCAATACCGGGCAGATAATACGGCTCCAGCTTGAGATAGGGCACAATCACATCGGGAGCAGTGACACGACGCAGCGGTGCCCGCAAGTCCGTAAAGCATTCCTCAGCCAGGCATGCGGCAATGTCGGCACCCAAGCCGCCCGTTCGACACGCTTCATGCACAATCACGCAACGACCGGTGTGCTGCACCGAGTCGATAATGGAAGCCATGTCGAGGGGACGTAAACTGGCCACATCGATGACTTCTGCAGAAATATTTTCGTCAGCAAGCTGTTCAGCAGCACTCAGACAATCCTGTACCGCTGCCCCCCAACTGACCAGCGTTACATCATCGCCCCGGCGCCAGGTCAGGCACTGGCCAATCGGCAGAGCCTGACCATCATCATTCACGTCAGCCTTGAGACTGCGATACAAGCGCTCGGGCTCCAGCACAATGACCGGGTCAGGATCACGAATGGCCGCGAGCAACAAGCCGTAAGCGGTTTGTGGGGACGAGACGGCCAGGACCTTCAGCCCGGGAATATGGGTGAGCAATGCCTCCGTACTTTCCGAGTGATGCTCGGGTGCATGAATGCCGCCACCAAAGGGCATGCGCAAAGTCAACGGACAGCCAAGACGGCCACGGGTGCGATTGCGCATTCGTGAGGCATGTGAAATCAGCTGCTCCAGGCCGGCATACATGAAACCCATGAACTGGATTTCTGCCACGGGACGCAAACCCCGGGTTGCCATGCCGACTGCCAGCCCCACAATGAGACTCTCTGCCAGTGGCGTATCCAGTACCCGACGATTGCCAAAACGTTCACGCAGGCCAACCGTGGCACGAAACACACCACCATTGCGGCCAACATCCTCGCCCAGCAGGATCACATTGTTGTCCTCGCTCAGGGCACGGGCCAGTGCCATATCCACCGCTTCCACCACGGTCATCAACATGGCCGGTCTCCGCATTTCCTGAGCAATGCAGCGCGCTGGTCCTGCAACTCATCGGGCAGGCTCTCGAACAGGAAATCAAACATGCTGGCAGGTTCAGGTGATGGGTCGGCCAGATACTCTGCCACTGCGGCATCAATGACGGAGACTTGTTGCTGCTCCAGTGCGGACTCGTCTTCGGTGCTGCATCGACCGATGCTTTCCAGCAAAAGCCGCAACCGCTTCATCGGCTCCACCATTTCGGCCTTTTCACGCTGGGCGGGGTCGGCATAACGGCTCATGTCGTCCGCCGTGGTGTGGTCGCACAGGCGATAGGTGACGGCTTCAATCAGGGTCGGCCCCTTGCCGGCTCGCGCCCGCCCTAGTGCCTCACTGACCACGGCATGTACGGCAAGTACATCATTGCCATCCACCCTGATACCCGGAATGCCGGCAGCGACGGCTTTCTGTGCCAGCGTCCGGCAGGCCGTCTGTGCCGACAGCGGTACAGAAATCGCCCACTGGTTGTTGTTGATCACTACCACCAACGGCAGATGCCATACGCCGGCCAGATTGAGCGCCTCATAAAAATCACCACGCGACGTAGCGCCATCGCCGCAGGTCACCAGCACGGCACACTTCTGGTCACGCAGGCGGACCGCCGTCGCAATGCCGGCGGCGTGAGGGATCTGGGTGGCAATCGGTACACAGTTGGGCATGTCGCCCTGCGCCCCTTGAAAATCGGAACCCCGCTCATCCCCGCCCCAGAAACGCAGGATGTCGAGCATCTTCACTCCTCGCAAAAGCTGGGCCGCCTGATCGCGGTAATAAGGAACAAAGACATCATCCGCAGCCATGGCCAATCCGATAGCGGTGCTGATGGCCTCCTGTCCGTAACAGGACGCATAGGTACCGAGACGTCCGGTTCGTTGCAGGTTGATGGCGCGTTGGTCAAAGCGCCGAGTAAGACTCATGTGCTCCCAGGCACGCCACCACAGCTCCGGTGCACGCTGTGCCAGCGGCGTTTGTGCAGCAATCTGCCCTTGCGGGTCGAGAAAACCATACAGGGGAATATCCGGGGTAATGTCGTGGATGAACGTCATGACCACCACTCCACCAATGAACTCAGTGAAGTGTAGACCAATGGGCTCCGAGCGATATTTGTCGCTGGATTACTCAGCGCATAGCGGCCAACCGTTGCAGTTGTGCCTCGACCATGCGCACATCTTGAATGCCCAGAAAGCCCTTTGGCCTGGTACGACGATCACCGTCACTGTCCCGCCAGGTTTCCATTGCAAATATCAGGTCGCCAGAACCATCCTGACGCTCCGTACGGGTGATATTGCCCAGTTGTGCAGGCATCCACGATTCAACTGTCGTGGTTCTGGTTCCCGTCATGGCAAGCGCTCGCTTGCTGGTAATGACATACACCATATGACGAGCGCGGGTGTGCATCCAGAACGGGGAGGCCAACCCACCCATACCAATCAGCAAGAACGGCAGGCCGAACAACGGAAACAAACCGAACGGCTGACTGAAATCGGGCACCTGAAACCCGGCGGCACCCGCCATCCAGAAAACGGAAAATGCCGTCCAGGGAATGAAAAACAGCCACAATGCAAAACCGGTTAGCATCATCCTCTTGGGATCGGGTTGCCCTGCCCACATCACCACTTCACCCGGTTGCAGCTCCCGCAGTATTTTTTCCTGCAATGCCTGAGTCAGACGATACATATCCATGCTCATTTCTCAGGTGCCCCGCACTTATTGCCCGATAAACGAACGGAAAGCCGCCACTGTCGCCGCCGCATCCTCCTCATGCGGAACATGCCCGAGTTCAGGAAAGATCACCAGCTGGCTGCCGGCAATGTCCTTGTGAAAGTGCTCGGCATTCTCTGGCGGAATCAGGCGATCACGGCCGCCCCACAGAATCAGGGTGGGCAACTTCAAGGTAGTAATACGGGAGGCTCCTTCACCCGAAGGGGCTTGCCTGAAACGTTCCACCAGTGCCGCCCGATTACCGTCGCGCAAGGTCAGATCGTAATAACGGTCCACCAGTTCCGGCGTCACTTTTTCAGGGTGTCCATACACATTACGCACACTGGACTCCACCATGCTGCGCGGCAATGTCACCTCCATCAGGGTGTTCAGCACGGGAATTTGCGCAATGCGAAAACCAATGGGGATGGAGGCCGAAGGCGTCGGATAACCGGCCGCATCCACCAACACCAGTTTCGCGACCCGATCAGGATGCGCCACAGCCATTTCCCAGGCCAGCCGACCGCCAAAGGAATTGCCCACCAGTACGACGTTCTGGACACCCATCTGGTCCAGCAGGGTTGTCAGGAACTGCACATAACGCGTCATGCGGTAGTCACCATCCGCCATCGGCCCCGTCAACCCAAAACCGGGCAAATCCATACTGATCACCCGCCGATCATTCTTTAGCACGCCTACCCAGCCCTCCCATGTGTGCAGGCTGGCGGAAGTACCATGCAGCAGTACTATCGGAACGGGGTCGTCACGCACTCCCTGGTCACGCAGATGCACCTGCATGTTCTCGACGGCCATAAAAGTCGATGGTGTTGGTGCCCAGCGAGGCCGAAGGTCCGCCATAGACCGGTCCGGTGCCCAGCTCATCCCCACCATGGCAGCCGTCAACAGTAAAAGTCCCGCTACTGCCCATCCGAATATTTTTCCAGTGCGCTTCATGAAATCCTCTCTCCCTGATCAACTACAGCATTCCCATTTTCATAACGTCTGAATAACAGGAACTAACGCACCAGCACAAGCTTTCCACCGTCCATAAAAACAAAAAATCCCGGAATGTTTTTCAACATTCCGGGATTTGGTACATCAGAGTTCAATCACGATACCGACGCCAGTCGTCACGACCACTCCGGTCATTCTGATAAGCATATCCATCCCTGCGGTCACTCCACCTGGCATGCTGATGGTGATTGCCTCCATGCCGCTTGTAATGCCCGCGATGGTGTCCTCGCCCCGGGTGCCCATCCTGCTGGTAAACCACCACACGTGGGGCCGGCTGCCTGACCACCACTACAGGAGCATCCCGGTAGATAACCCGTGGCTCCGGATGTGCGTATACCACACGGGCAGGCTCACGATAATCACGGTCACGATAATCATCCTGACGCACGTGATCATCAGGTCTCCGATGACCATCCCTGTCGGCGGCAATCATTACACCCGTCATTGCGCCCAGCATGCCGCCAACCACGGCACCATCACGCCCGCCCATGGACTTGCCCACGGCAGCACCCACACCACCACCAATGATGGCTCCAACCACCGGATCACCGGCCATGGCTTCTGTACTGACAAGCGTACTCAGCACCAGAAAAGAAACGGCTACCAATTTGTTTTTCATGATTCTTTGTCTCCTGCTGCCGCCGGGATGGCTGGCACCCTTACAGGCCGCTCTCAAACGGATTCGGCCTTGTTCAACAGGATTAACGTGGGGAGCAGGATCCCGTTGACAGTTGTTTCACACGCTTACATCTGCATTACGAGCCAGTTACAAAAGCCGGCTCGGTTCGGTAACGAACAGATCGCCCCCTTCGAATGCGCAAGACTTCCTGCTCCAGAGATACCACGAGGTTGTTTCATGACCTCACATACCCGGCGAAGGAGAACATCATGCCCCGTACAAGCCGTGAAATCACGACTCCACTTATCACTTTAATGCTGCTACCGGTTTTGATTCTGGGAGTCGCTGGCTGTGCTTCAACGCCAAAGGTGCCAACCGCATCCTTCGCGGCAGCTGATACCGCCATCAAGCAGGCTGAAGAGGCACGAGTGGCAGATTATGCATCTGCCGAATTGCGCTCGGCACGCGAGAAAATTGCTGCAGCCCGTGTATTGGCTGAAAAAGCAAAGAATGACAAGGATGAAAAATCAATGAAGGAAGCTGGCCGACTGGCTGAAGCAGCCCGCAGTGATGCCGAACTGGCAACTGCCACGGCACAGAAAGTGCGAGCCGAAACAGTCAATACAGAAATGCAGCAGAACAACGAGACGCTGCAGCAAGAACTCCAACGCAATAACAGGAATTAAGCCATGAAAACCAATTACCGCATGACCCGCCTTGCCAGTGCCATGCTGCTTGGTCTGGGTGCAGTCTCACTGATGGCCTGCCAGTCGGCCAAACCAGTTGACCCGGCTGTCGGCATGGCTCGCGCCGAGTTGACTGACTTGCAATCAAATCCCCAGTTGGCCAGCCATGCGCAATCAGCAATTGATGAAGCCGAAGCGGCCGTCATTGCTGCCGAACAGCCACAAAAAGACCCGGCTGCTCAGTCACACCTCGCGTATCTGGCCACCAACAAGGTGCGTACTGCACGCGCACTGGCCACCGCACGCAGCACAGAGGACCAACTGAAAGAAACCTCAGGGCAGCGTGACCAGATAAGGCTGACGGCACGCACGCAGGAGGCTAATCAGGCCAGGGCACAGGCCGAAAAAGCACGACAGCAAACGGCTGAAGCGCAACTCCAGACAACACAGGCAGAGCAGCGTGCTGCCGCCGCCGCGCAGCAAACCGGTGTCGCCGAACAGCAGGCCAGTGCAGCGAATGCCCGAAACCTGGAGCTTGAACGTGAACTGGATTATCTGAATGCAAAGAAAACCGATCGGGGAATCGTCTTCACACTGGGAGACGTTCTGTTTGCCACAGGAAAATCAGATCTCCGCCCGGGCGCCATGGCGAACTTTGATCGCCTTGCCGAGACCCTCAAGAAACAGCCTGACCGGCGCATCATAATTGAAGGTCACACTGACAATGTAGGAAGTGAGGACCGGAACATCACCCTGTCAAAACAAAGAGCAGACGCCGTCAAGGACTATCTTGTTGGCCGCGGCGTCAATGGCAACTACATCAGCACGGTCGGCAAGGGCGAAAGCTCACCCCTGGCCAGTAACGACAACGCTCCCGGCCGCCAGAAGAATCGGCGTGTCGAGGTCATTATTGAAGATTAACAATCAGCGTCATCGCAATGAATACAGCACTACTACCATAGCCCTACTATCAATCCGAAAATCGAGAACATCATGAAAACTTTAAAATACAACAGTTTCCTCATTACCCTCTGCATGCTCGGTGGCATCTCCGTCAACGCCGCTGCTGAAACCGGAAATGGCGCAGAAAATGGCGCATATCTTGGCGGCGGCATTGGTTACGGACGCATTAACGGCGAGGATTACACCAATACCAATGGCGACCTCTCCAAGAGCCGCGTTTCCTGGAAGGCGCTTGTAGGTACAAAAGTCAACAGCATACTGTCTGTCGAAGGACAATATATTGACTTCGGCGCCGCCAACCGCAGCTCCGACCGCATTCAGGCAACCGGCTGGACAGCCGGCGTGGTGCTCGAACTCCCTCTGGAAACTTCCATCACCCCTTATGGCAAGATTGGCGCCCTGTTCTGGGAAACCGACAGCTCATTCAACAATATCAGCCGCAACGAAGACGGAACGGACCTGACCGTCGGCCTTGGCCTTCGCTTCATGCTTAGCCCTCATCTGGCACTCCGTACGGAATATGAGCGCTTCGAAATGGATAACACGGACATCGACAATCTGTCCTTAAACGTGCAGTTTAATTTCTAGAAAATATATGTGTTGACCACATTATTTTTCCTGGCTAGTCCAGACTTGATAAAAAGGGAGCACATCATGAACGACAAGGAACTTTACAAACAGAAATTTCAGGCACAGCTGGATGAGTGGAAAGCTGAAATCGACAAGCTCAAGGCAAAGTCCATGGGTGCAAAAGCGGATGTGCAGATGGAAATGAACAGCCTCATCGCTGATATTGAAGCCAAACTCAAGGCTGCCAACGAGAAGCTGAAAGAGCTTTCCGAGGCTGGCGAAGGTGCATGGGAATCAGTAAAAGGGGGAGTTGAATCCGCCTGGAGTTCGCTGAAAAAATCCATGCACGATGCGGTGGCCAAGTTCAGGGACTGACCGCTTGCGGCCAGCAATGAAGTGGTGCCTGGGCGTACCCTAATGACGCCCCAGGCATCACCAAAACCGGAGACAAATCATGCTCGAAACAATTGTTGTCGTCCTGCTTATCCTCTGGGTACTGGGACTGGTTACCTCCAATGCCATGGGTGGCCTGATACATATCCTGCTCGTCATCGCCATTGTGGTCATACTGATTCGCGTCATCCAGGGGCGCAAACCCTTGTAATCAAAGGGTATATGTCCCCGATCATGCGTACGGCCCACGCATGGTGCCTGACAATGGCACCATGCCCATTCCTATGCCCTGAAATTCAATTGATTAGTGATTATGATGGTGGCTGATTTTTTTCTAGTGGAGTTGGCGCCATGGGTGAAGAACTGAAGATTGAAAACATTGTGATTGGCGAAGGCAAGGAATGCATCAAGGGTGCACTGATCCTCACCCAGTACAGGGGCTGGCTTGAGGACGGAACAGAGTTCGATTCCTCGTACAGTCGTGGCCGCCCCTTTGAATGTGTGATCGGCACAGGCCGCGTCATCAAGGGCTGGGATATCGGCATGATGGGCATGAAGGTTGGCGGCAAGCGCAGACTGTTTGTGCCAGCACATCTGGCCTATGGAGAGCGTCAGATCGGGGCGTTGATCAAGCCAAACTCCAATCTTCTGTTCGAGATCGAGTTACTTGAAGTCCGAACCCGCGACGAATGAAAGGCCACGAATACCGGCATTATTCCATCTCCCGCTACAACAACACGGTATTAACGGCGGCGTAAATATGGCCGGCAGCAGAAGTCCCATGTACTAGACTGAATGCGCAAGGCAAACGCCCACAAGGCAGGAGGCCCATCATGACCATGGCCACACGCTTGCAAACCTGCTTGAAGCAAAACCAGTCCCGCTATGAGCTGCTGCAACACAGCCATTCGCATAGCAGCCGCGAAACCGCACGGCGCGCCGGTATACCACCGGATCGCATGGCCAAACCCGTCATCCTCAACGATCCCCAGGGACATCGCCTGATGGCCGTCATACCGGCCAGCCGGCAGATCGACCTCGACAAGGTGCGTCAGGTCACCCAACGCAACTGGCAACTCGCCCGGGAAACAGAGTTTGGCAGCAACTTTGCCGATTGCGAGATTGGTGCCATTCCGGCTGTAGGCAGTGCCTTTGGCATGGAAACGCTGATCGACCAGTCACTGGCAGAAGGCAAGGATGTGTATTTCGAAGCTGGCGACCACGAAGCTCTGGTGCACATGACGACAGACCAGTACCTCCAGCTGATGCCAAAAGCACAGCGGGGTTCTCTAAGCACATGACGCAGCCAGCCCCCATGAGAGCACTCAATACCTCGTGGGGGCTGATTCAGTTAACAGGTCGCCCCCCCGCTATAAAGCAAATGCAAACGAAAGGGACTGCTATCCTGATCTGGTAAATCCACCATCAGGTAGATACCCGACATGGCCAAGCGCACCCTCCCGCTGTCAAAAGTCTACGGACTCCTGGAGCCAGGCCCTGTCACGCTGGTCACCACCATGCACAAGGGGGTGGCCAACATCATGACCATGTCATGGCACACCATGATGGAGTTCGAACCCCCACTGGTTGGCTGCGTCATCAGTAATCGCAATCATTCGTTCCGTGCACTCAAGTCCACCAAAGAGTGTGTGATCAACGTTCCTGCTGCCCATTTGCTGGACGTGGTCATCGGCTGTGGCAACACCTCAGGCAAAGATACTGACAAGTTCGATTGCTTCGGACTGACGGCGACACCCGCCACACTGGTATCGCCACCACTGCTTGAGCAATGCTTTGCCAGTCTGGAATGCCGGATTGCCGACGGCAAACTTGGCAATTCCTATAACTTTTTCATTCTTGAAGTGCTTCAGGCCTGGATGGATCCGGCACAGAAAAATGCGAAAACGCTCCATCACAAGGGTAATGGCATCTTCATGATTGCCGGAGAAACCATAAAAACCCGCTCCCGGATGAAATAGACCGGCAGCACTACAATCAGCTACCAGCCTTCTTTTTTCCACAACCCGGATTGTCCGTTTGAACAGTGGTTTATTCATGTATGTTCTTGGACTGCACGTACTTTATAGACTTTACTTATGAATATCCTTCCTGCCAGATCAGAAAATAATATTCAGGAATAAATACCCTTACCTGTAGCTGCTTAACTGAAATCCAAAGACTCCGGAGCGTGGCAATGATCCGTCGATGCCGTCGCGTTACAGGATGTACCCGGCTCTCTCTGACGCCATGCGCTCTCGCCTTGGTAATGCTTCTGCTTTGCCTGCCGACCTCACCAGTATTTGCTGCCCCACGTGTGCTGCTACTCAACTCCTATCACCCCCAGTTTGCCTGGGCAGCCCAGTTGACTCTTGGTGTACAGCAGGCACTGGCTGGTCATATCCCCGATGAAAACCTGCATATTGAGTTCCTTGATGGACGACGCATGGTCGACGACCCCATTTATCTGGAACAACTGAAAACACTTCTCAAACATAAATACTCCCGCTTCCACCCCGATATCGTGATCAGTAGCGATGACTACGCCTATGATCTTCTGCTGTCGTCACGAGACGAGCTCTTCGGTCCCGACACGCCCGTGGTGTTCTGCGGCGTGAACGTTTTCGACCCTGCGCGTCTCAAAGGCAAAAAGCACTTTACCGGCTTGCTGGAAGGCATGGAGATCGAAGGTAACCTGAAGCTCATCCAGCAGCTACAGCCAGACGTAAAACACATCATCATGCTGGCGGACCGCACCACCTTCGGCATACGCATGGCCAGCGAGGCAAAGCGCATACTGGCGCAGCATGCAGGCAACCCGGGCCCGCACCTTGAGCTATGGGATGATTTCACCCAGGTGGAACTGTGGCAGCGACTGGATGCATTACCTTCACATTCAGCCATCCTGATGCTGGCCATCCATCAGACACGTGACAATCGCTACTTTTCGTTTGCAGAGCACCTGCCACTCGTCATGCAACACAGCCGGGCACCTGTTTATGGCATGTGGGGTGCACTCATGATTGGCAATGGCGCCATCGGCGGTCTGATGAATGACCCGCACCAGCACGGACATGCAGCAGCGGAAGTCGCACTCACCATCCTTGCCGGCAGCCCGGCAGACACAATCCCCATCAAGCCACAGTCACATTTCAGTCCGCAGTTCGACTATCGTGAACTGCAACGCTTCCATATCGATGAGCAGCGCCTGCCACCAGGCAGCCGTCTTTTCTTCCGCCCCCCCTCTTTTTACGAAACCCACCGGCCCGTCCTGCTCGGCAGCCTTGCCATTACTGTCATCCTGCTGGTGATCATCGTCCTGCTGGTGAATCGCAATCGTCGCCGTTCACATATCACCGAACTGCTCGCAATCACCAACCGCCAACTTGATGCACGCGTGCAGGCACGCACTGCGGAGCTGGCCGAAGCCAAAGCCAGCTCCGAAGCAGCGAACGCCGCAAAGAGCCTGTTCCTCGCCACCATGAGCCATGAAATCCGCACGCCCATGAACGGCGTCATCGGTCTACTGGAGCTTTTGCAGCACGATACCTTACCGGGCGAGCAGCAACAGATGATCAGTGCGGCTCGCGACTCTGCACATACCCTGATGCAGATCCTCGATGACATTCTGGATTTCTCCCGCATCGAGTCAGGCCGCCTCCAGCTGGAATGCATACCGTTCAATCTGGATGCGGTGGCACGCAGTGTGGTCATGACCCTGAAACCGGTCGCAACGGCGAAAGGCCTGCGCCTCACCTATTCAAATGATCATGACCCGCTCCCCGCATTCATGGGCGACCCCGGACGTCTGCGTCAGGTGCTGCACAATCTGGCCAGCAATGCCATCAAGTTCACTCCCGCCCGCCAGGCGCAAGATGACGATGTGATAATCGGCATAGACATGATTGAACGACTTCACGACAGTGCAAGCGTGATGATCCGCGTACGCGATCAAGGCATTGGCATGAGCGAAGAAGCCCGGGCCCAGCTCTTCCAGCCGTTTACACAGGCTGACAGCACCATCACCCGCCGCTTTGGTGGCAGCGGCCTTGGACTTTCCATCTGCAAACGTCTGGTCGACCTGATGGGGGGGCACATCGAGGTGCAAAGCCAGCCAGGCGAAGGCAGCGAATTCCGTGTCCATCTCACTCTGCCCCTGGCCAACAGCCCGGAGCAGGTTGAGCAACTCATCGCCACCACTACCACCATCGCACGACAGCCCCTTGCAGGCCTGACCGAGGCCGAAGCCCTGGGGCGCCTCATCCTGGTGGCCGAAGACAACCTTGTTAACCAGCAGGTTGCCGTGCGCCAGCTGGCGTGGCTGGGCCATCCCTGCCTGCTCGCCACCAACGGTGCCGAAGCATTGGCGCTGTGGCAGCAGCACCGCATCGGGCTTGTACTGAGCGACGTACACATGCCGGAAATGGATGGCCTTAGTCTGACACGGGAAATTCGCCGGCTTGAAGCTGAACGCAAGCTGCCGCATACCGTGGTTATCGCAATGACCGCCAGCGCCCTCAAGGGCGATACAACGCAATGCTTGCAGGCGGGCATGGACGACTTCATGGCCAAGCCGGTCGAACTCACCACTCTCAAGCAATGCCTGGATCGCTGGCTCCCCGAACCAGCACCAGAATCCGGTTGAATCTGGTGCGGTCATGGATTGCCCGAGCAGCTAATCCATGGTCATTCCCGTACTGCGCCAACGTCGATAACAACATTCCAGTCCTTTGCAGGCTCCAAAATAAAAAACCCCGCATCGGCGGGGTTTTTTATTAACGGATCAGCAACCCAACCTTACTGGAAGGTCTCGCCCTTGGCCGCCATGTCCACCAGCAACTTCGGCGG
>CAYGBB010000017.1:0-2979 GCA_964347985.1 uncultured Moraxellaceae bacterium | reverse complement strand
AACCTTACTGGAAGGTCTCGCCCTTGGCCGCCATGTCCACCAGCAACTTCGGCGGTGTGAAACGCTCACCGTGTTTGGCGGCCAGTTCACCGGCACGCTTCACGAACTCGGGCACACCGATGAAGTTGATGTACTGCAACTGGCCACCAGTCCAAGGAGCCATGCCGATACCGAAGATCGAACCGATGTTCGCATCCGGCACATTGCGCAGCACACCTTCTTCAAAGCAGCGAGCCGCTTCGATGGACTGGCGATACAGCAGACGCTCCTTCAGCTCTTCAAATTCAGCCGGCGTCGGCTGGGCCTTGTCGGCCTTCATGAAGTGCTTGGCCAGTTCCGGCCACAGGTGCTTCTTGCCATCGGCAGGATAGTCATAGAAGCCAGCGCCGTCCTTCTTGCCCGGACGCTTGAACTCGTTGAGCATCTTTTCAACCACCGGCACGGCTGCATCCGCGGGCAGCGACTTGCCTTCGGCAGCAAGATCCTTCTCGGTCTGTACACGCACCTTGCGGGTGAGCTCCAGGTTCACTTCATCCAGCACGGCCAGCGGGCCAATCGGCATGCCGGCCTGGGCAGCCGCCTGCTCGATGGAGACCGGGTTCCAGCCTTCGGCCAGCATGTTCACACCTTCCATGCAGAAGGTGCCGAATACACGGCTGGTGAAGAAACCACGGCTGTCGTTCACCACAATCGGGGTCTTCTTGATCTGCAACACGTAGTCAAAGGCCTTGGCCAGCGCTTCTTCGCCGGTTTCCTTGCCCATGATGATTTCCACCAGCGGCATCTTGTCGACCGGCGAGAAGAAGTGCAGGCCAATGTAGTTCTTTGCATTGCGTGAAGCTTCCGCCAGTCCGGTGATCGGCAGCGTCGAGGTATTCGATGCCATGATCAGGTCGGCGCCACAGGCGGCCTCGGCCTTCGCGGTCACATCAGCCTTGATCTTGCGATCTTCGAACACAGCCTCGATCACGAGATCGGCACCGGCCAGCTTGCTGTAGTCGGTCGTTGCAGTGATCAGGGCAAGCTTCTGCTCGGCCGCTTCCTTGGTCATGGCACCCTTGGACACACGCTTTTCCAGCAGTTTCTGCGTGTACGCCTTGCCACGATCAGCCGCATCCTGGGCAGCATCAATCAGCACCACTTCAATGCCGGACATGGCCGACACGTAGGCAATGCCCTGACCCATCATGCCTGCACCCAGAATGCCGACCTTCTTGCTCTTCCATTCCGGATATTTTTCCTTGGAAGGACGCGAACCGCCGCCATTGATCTTCTGCAGATCAAAGAAGAAGGCCTTGATCATGTTCTTGGCATGCTTGCCGGTGGCGAGCTTGGTGAAGTAACGGCCTTCAATCTTCAGCGCGCTGTCAAAATCGACCTGGGCACCTTCAACGGCGGCACACATGATGGCCATCGGAGCCGGATAGTTTTCCTGGGCACCCTTGAGCTGCTTGCGCAGGTTGGACGGGAATGCTGGCAGGTTCATGGCCAGTGCCGGTGTGGACGGTGTGCCGCCCGGCATCTTGTAGCCGCTCTTGTCCCAGGGCTGCTGCGCACTCGGATTGGCCTTGATCCACTCACGGGCCTTGCTCAGCATGTCTTCCTGGGTTTCAGCGATTTCATCGATGATGCCGGTGGACAGCGCCTTGGCCGGCTTCATGCGCTGGCCCTGCATCAGCACGTTCATCAGACCGTTCTGGATGCCGAGCATGCGGGTGATACGCACCACACCGCCGCCACCCGGCAGCAGGCCGAGGCTCACTTCCGGCAGACCGAATTCGGCCTTGGGATTGTTGAGGGCAATACGACGGTGGCAAGCGAGTGCAATTTCAAGACCGCCGCCCAGTGCCGTGCCATTCAGCGCAGCCACGACCGGCTTGCCGAGTGTTTCCAGCGCGCGCAACTGGCGCTTGATTTCGGTCACGCCGGCTTCAAATTCCTGCGCGTGCTCGGGGCCTGCCTGAATCAGTGTCTTCAGGTCGCCACCGGCAAAGAAGGTTTTCTTGGCCGAGGTAAGGATCACGCCCTTGATGTCGGCTTTTTCGGCCTGCAGGCGTGCAACGGTTTCCGCCATGGACTTGGTGTACAGCTCGTTCATGGTGTTGGCGGACGAGTTCGGATCGTCCAGGGTCAGCGTGACAATGTTGTCAGCATCTTTTTCCCAACGGATAGCAGACTGGCTCATTATGTGTTCTCCAAATTCTCTCGTGGGAATCAAACGCGTTCGATGATTGTGGCAATACCCATGCCACCACCAACGCAGAGGGTGCACAGCGCGCGCTTGAGGCCGCGACGCTCCAGCTCGTCCAGCGCGATCTGCACGATCATGCAGCCGGTGGCACCGAGCGGGTGACCCATGGCGATGGAGCCGCCGTTGACGTTGACGATGTCGTCCTTGATGCCCATGTCTTTCATGAAGCGCATGGCCACCGACGCAAACGCCTCGTTGATTTCCCAGAGATCAATATCAGCCGCCGTCAGGCCGGCCTTGGCCAGGGCCTTTTTGGCCGCAGGGGCCGGACCGGTCAGCATGATGGTCGGGTCCGCACCGCTCACGGCCGTGGCGATGATTTTGGCGCGCGGCTTCAGGCCAAGCTTCTTGCCGGTCGCTTCGTTGCCGATCAGCATCAGTGCGGCACCGTCGACAATGCCCGACGAGTTGCCCGGGGTATGCACGTGGTTGATCTTTTCAACCCAGTTGTATTTCTGCAGGGCGACGGCATTGAAGCCACCCATTTCGCCCATCATGGCGAACGAAGGATTAAGACCACCCAGGCCTTCCAGTGTGGAGTTGGCCTTGATGAATTCGTCTTCGGCCAGAATGGTCAGGCCGTTGAAATCCTTGACCGGTACCACTGACTTCTTGAACCAGCCTTCTGCACGCGCCTTGGCGGCACGCTGCTGCGAGCGCAGGGCGAAGTTATCAACGTCTTCGCGGGAAAAACCTTCGATCGTGGCGATCAGGTCGGCACCGATGCT
>CAYGBB010000016.1:0-16014 GCA_964347985.1 uncultured Moraxellaceae bacterium | reverse complement strand
GGTATCGGACGCGGAGGTCCAGACGTTGCTGCACGAGGCCTGGCAACATGACGACGCAACCGGCGGTGATTCATGAATCTGGCAGCGCTGCATGTGCGGCCAATGCGGTTCAGGCTTGCCGAAGTAACCCTGCACGGCGAGTTGTCTGTGCCCCCGTCTGCGCAGGGGCTGGTGATCTTTGTGCACGGCAGTGGCAGCAGCCGTTTCAGTCCACGCAACCAGAGTGTGGCGCGCTATTTCAATGAGCGTGGTCTGGCGACCTTGCTGTTTGATTTACTGGGCGAAGATGAACAGCGTATCGATGACATCACGCGTGAGTTCCGTTTTGATATTCCATTGCTGGTTCGGCGACTGGTGCAGGTTGTTGATCAGGTTGCGACCGACAGCGATGTGCTTTCTCTGGGCATCGGATTGTTTGGTGCCAGCACGGGGGCGGCGGCTGCACTCATTGCTACGGCCGAGCGACCGGTACAGGTGAAGGCAGTGGTATCACGGGGTGGCCGGGTTGATCTGGCGGACAGTGTCCTGCCGCAGGTAATGTCGCCGACCTTGCTTATTGTGGGCGGTGAGGACGATGAAGTGCTTGCGCTCAATCGTGCCAGCAGTGGCTTGCTGGCCTGTGAGCAGCAACTGGCCGTCGTGCAGGGCGCCACCCATTTGTTCGAGGAGCCTGGTGCACTGGAGCAGGTGGCAAAACTTTCTGCCGACTGGTTTCTGGAACATTTGGCACCGAGCCCCGTGCCTTCGACGTCACCCTGATTTCCGGTTACGCCGTACGACGCCAGACATCAACACGGAAATCCGCCTCGTAGGGCGGCACATTGCATTCGATGACATCACTGGCCGCAACCTGCAGGCGAAGCCCGGTGACATCGGCGTGCACCGGCTGCAGGCCGACGCAGCGATCGACCAGCACGGCCGTACGGACTTCGTGCGCGCCAAGGCGGGCGAGATAGGCGCAGGTACGGAGCAGTGAGTGCCCCTGATAGAGCACGTCATCAACAACGAGCAGGGCGGTGTTTGCCAGATCCAGTCCGGCCAGAGCCGGATTTTCCTCCAGTGCGGTGTCGGCATGAAGCAGCTCAAGATTATCCGCGTAGCGTTTGACCTTGAGCGCGTAGAGTGGAATGTCGGTATGCCCACGCAGCACGGAGAGGCGGGACTGCAGCATCCGGGCCAGCGGCTCGCCACGACGCAGTATCCCGATCAGGGCCAGCGGGGTATCGGTGCGGAGCAGGGCATGGGCTTGTCGGGCCATGTCATCGAGAACGGCATCCAGCTCGGTGGCTGAGTAAAGGCAGAAGTGCTGCCCAACGTCCGACGTTTCGCCTGCCATGATGTCTCCTTGCTCAATGCAATCCAGCACCAAGACTAGCAGAGTTGGTGGCGACATCGGGATGCGCGCCGGTGGGTGTTTATAATCCCTTGTTTGTGATGGGGTTTTCGTGATGAAGCGGGTACTCACCGGGCGTGAAAGTTGATGGACATCATTCCAATTCCGGGAGCAGGCGATTAGGATGAACCATGTTGATGCGCATGTTCGCCCTCTCATTATTTACTGCCAAAACGGGAAACCAACGATGAAGAAGACCAATCTGATTCTCGCCACTGCGCTGGCTACTCTGCTCGCTGCCTGCGGCGGCAATGAGAAGCCTGCAGATTCCACTGGCGCAGCTGCCGAGGCGCCTGCTGCCGCACCTGCACCTGTGCCTGTGCCGGCAGTAGAAGTGGCAGAAAACGAGCAGGGTGAAGCGGTTTACAAGAAAGTGTGCTCCATGTGCCATGCGGCGGCGGTGGCGGGTTCGCCGAAGCCGGGTGACAAGGCGGATTGGGGCCCGCGCATTGCCCAGGGCAATGATGTGCTTTACAAGCACGCACTGGAAGGCTTTACCGGTGCCAAGGGCATGATGCCGGCGCGTGGCGGAAGCCCGGCGCTGACAGATGAAGAGGTGAAATCCGCCGTTGATTACATGGTGGCCAAGTCGCAGTAAGGTTGCTTGGCGCGACTGCGGTCGTGCATGAAGTCGCGCATTAAGTCGCGCATGAAAAAGGAGGCCGGCAGGCCTCCTTTTTTGTGTCTGTCGTTTGTGGTGCAGTGCAGGCGCTGGCGGCAGTGGTGGTCAGGCGGCAGCAGTTGCCGTCAGTTGCGGATCAACCAGAAGTGCGCGGATGACCGCCGCGAGATTGTCCTCGGCACTGGCGGTGATCCGGCTCAGGGGGTCGGCCACCACACGGCCATCGGCCAGGTGGAGGTGGTTGGGGCTGGTGGCCAGGTGCGGATGGGTGGGAGCGGTATCAATGCCGAGTTCGGCCGCGGTGTCATCGGTGCCGCTGTGCCAGCGCAATGAGTAAGCATCCGGTGCCGCATAGCGCACGCTGAGCACCACGCCGTTGCCGAGCGTCAGGGTCAGGGCATCCTGGGTCAGTTGCGGGGGGCAGGCCAGATGGTCGGAAAATTCCTGCTCGACGAATGCCAGCAGAGCGGTATGCAGATCCATCAGCGGTTGACCTCGGTGAGCATGCCCGTCATGACCTGGCGAGCAGCCTGATGGGTGTCGTCCAGAATGCGGGCAGCAAGATAGTGTTCATAGGCGGGATGTTCAGCAATGGCGCCGGTGCGGATACGTTCCAGCAGGCCGGCTTCGTCAGGGGCGCCCATGGCATCCAGCACCATGCGGCGGTGTTCCCGGCTCTCGTACATCAGGCGCGAGATCAGGGAAAGCTCCATGGCCTGGCCGGGACGCAGGTGGGCGTATATCGGATCCATTACGTGTTTCCTTACATTGAGTGGTCGTGCAGTGCGCCGCCGTCGAGGTTGACCTGGTCGGCCGTCACCTCGTCAAAGCGAAGCACCTTGCCGCCGTAGGTGTGCGCAAACTTTTGTGCGTCAGCGACACTGGCAAAGGAGCCAATGGTCGGCCCCATGGAGCCATGCTGTTTCGAGCCGAGCACATAGAAGGCCGTCCTGGCATCTATCCAGTGGCCCACGGGTTTGGCCCAGTCAGCCTTGCCCATATCCTGCACATAGACAGCCGTGATGCGCCGCGCCTGTTCGGCATTAAGCACGGTATTGAACATTTCCACAGTGTCACAGAAAAAATCCGGCGCCGTCTGACGGTCGTAGTGGATCTGTGCCTTGGGGCCTGGATAGTCGGCGAGCAGCATGCCGTCGAGTGAACAGCTGGTGCTGCGATCAATCTCGAAAGGTTTGGCCGCAAAGTCATCGCCATCCTTGTTGTTGCCGCAGCCAGCCAGCAGGCCGGCGGTGCACAATACGATGACAGTGGCCCTGAGCCTGAAAGAAACTGACGGATTCATGTGTGTGGGCATGGTCGGACTCATGACAGTGTGAATTAAGGATTCAGTGGCGAAATTTCCACGAGGCAATCGAGAGTGGCAGGGCAATCCAGGCCAGCATCACCAGCCCGAGCAGCCAGGGCTTTGCCAGCGCCGGGGGGAATACGGTGGCAAGGCCATAAATGTTGCGTACATCATCGAACGTGAAAATGTTGAGGATGCGAAACACATCGGCCGGATTGAGCAGCAACAGGTAGGGAAAAACATCCCCGCCCCATTGTCCGCCACTGGCCACCAGTGCGCCGAGCAGCAAGAGGTCAAACACCAGCACAAAGAAAAACCAGAGGCCAATCGCCAGCCCCGAAGCACGTGTGCGATCAGTGGCAAATACCGACAGCATCACCGCCAGACTGAGAAACGTGCAACCCAGCAGCACTGAACTCAGCATGAAGCCGAAATAGTGGAACAGGGCGGCAAGATCAAAGCGCGTGGACAGCACGATGGCGACCAGACCAAAGCCGGCCACGGTGGAAAAGGTGAGTGCGCCCGCAAGTCCCAGATACTTGCCCAGCAACAGTTCGATGCGGGTGATCGGCATCGACAACAGCAGATCCAGCGACCCGCGCTCGCGCTCGCCGACAATGGCATCGAAACCCAGAATGAGGGCAATCAGCGGGATCAGGTAAATGACCAGGCTGACCAGGCTGGCGATGATGACTTCGATGGAGCTGAAGCCGACCGAGCCTTGCTGGGCAGCACCGAAGTAGGCGATGACAAGGGCGAAAACCGTGAACACCAGCGCGACAGCAAGGACCCAGCGGTTGCGAATGCGGTCCCAGAATTCCTTGCTGGCAACAGTGGCGATTTGTGAGAATTCCATGGTCGCCCCTTAATCGGAAAAGCCGAAGAACACGTCTTCGAGTGAAGGTTCGCGAACAGTAACATCGCGAACCTTGCCGTTGAGTGTGGCGAGTGCCGCAATCACGGCCATCTTGGTTTCGCGCTTGCACTGCACGGCCACATGATCATCACGGGCCTCGATGGCGCCCACCGGCAAATGACCAAGCACGGCGCGGACAGCATCAAAATCTTCCGGCGCCACGCGCACGGTGAACCACAGCGGCAGGTCCATTTGTTCGCGCAGCGCCTGCACGGTGCCCATGGCCTGTACCTTGCCGTTTGCCATGATGGCCAGACGGTCCACGCGCTCCTGTATTTCGGCGAGAATGTGCGAGGTGATGACCATGGTCACCCCTTCGCTCTTGAGCTGGCGCAGGATCGTGTAGAAATTCCTGATGGCTTCCGGGTCAAGCCCTGTCGTGGGCTCGTCAAGAAACAGGATGCTCGGGGTGCCCAGCAGGGCCTGGGCAATGCCCAGACGCTGCCGCATGCCTTTTGAATACTCACGCACCCGGCGCTGCGCCGCCTGGGTGAGGCCAACCAGGTCGAGCACCCGTTGCGCATCGCCGGCGGCCACGCCCTTGAGCCTGGCGAAGAAGTGCAGTGTTTCCAGACCGGTCAGGTTGTCATAGAGCACAATGTTTTCCGGCAGATAGCCGACCTTGCGCCGGATGGCACGAAAGCTTGCACCACCCACCTGCGCACCGTCGATACGGATTTCTCCCGACGTCAGGGGGATGAGGCCGAGCATCATCTTGAACAGCGTGCTCTTGCCGGCACCGTTATGGCCGATCAGGCCGAACAGTTCGCCATGCTGCACCGCAAGGTCAACGCCATCAACCGCATGTATCGGGCCGTAGTGCTTGTGCACCCCTTGCGTGACGATGACCGGGGTGTCCGGCTTATTCGGAGCGGGGGAAATATTTGCCACGCCATTGGCTCCAGTCAGGATTGTGCGGCTGCATTGCCGGATGCGGATCAATAATGCTGGGGGCCCGTAACAGCGGGAACTGGCGTGCGACCAGATGCAGGGTTTGCACGGCCGGGCTGGCCAGCAGCAGTTTCATCATCGGGTGACGCCATGACAGGCGGTCGACGATGTCGTTGGCTTCATACGGGACATCACCGATGTGGTCACCATTGCGATCCCAGCCCACATAGTTGCTCCAGTAGTTTCCCTGCTTTTCACCCCAGATCATGTCGCGTGCGGCGACATAACGGATTTGCTCGCGATTGGCGATAAAGTCATTGCCTTCAACAGCATTGTTTTTCGAGCCCGCCCAGAGATGGATGCCGACCACATTGTCGATGATCGCATTATTGCGCAGCTGGTTATATTCGGCATCGTAAATGAAAAATCCGCGCTGGTTGCCGGCAACCACATTGTTTTCAATCACGGAGTCCTGAATGGAGCGCAGCATGATGCCGTGGTCGGAGTTGCCCCAGGCGCGATTGTTGCGCACCACCTGATCACGCACTTCCATCAGTGCCAGTCCGCCACGGTTGTGCCAGGTGTCATTGTCTTCCCAGAGGTTGCGGTAAGAGGTCATGTAGTGCGTGCCATAACGGCTGTGGTGCAACTTGTTGCCGCGGAACACGGCATCGTGGGAGACATCCACATAAATCGCATCGCGCACAAAGCTGATGTTGTTGCCGATGATGCGCGCGCGCCGCGTGTTGTAGAGCTGGATGCCGTTGCCGCGCTGCGGCGAGTTGAAGTCGCGCTTGCCGGTGATCAGGTTGTTTTCGATCAGCACATCATTGGCCTTCTCGATCCAGAGTCCGAACAGGGTGTAGCTGAAGTCGCAGTGCCGTACCACGGCATGATGTGAGCCGGGATAAATATAGATGCCGGCGTGCTGGTGAAGGGTTTCATTGCCGGAGTTGGCGATAATCAGTCCTTCGATGATGACATGTTCGGCTTTCACGCTGATGGTGTTGGCAACCAGTTCACCGTCAATCGTGGGGCGGTTGATGCCGCGCAGGGTCAACGGTTTTTCGATGCGCAGCTGGCCCGGATAGTGGCCGCGCTCAATCTGGATGATGTCACCGGGTGCGGCACGATCAATGGCGGCCTGAATGGATTCTCCCGGCGCGACCGGCACGGTCAGGGCGATGACGCGGCCGGCGCAGGAAAACAGCAGGCAGGCAGCAACCACGGCGCAAGCGCGGGACAACACAGATCCGGGGGGAGCCGTCATCGGGACATATCCTTTCACATCACCAGCAGGCCGGCCGACTTCAGTCCAAGGAACAGTGTGGCGCCAATCAGCAGGTTCTTGAAGCCGACATAGCAGATCATGTCCATCAGGCTGGCCTCGCGGTAGTGCTGACCCCACCACGGCCCCTCCTTGACGTAACGCTTTGAACCCTGGCGGACGATGACCTCGAACACACTCCACCCGAACCACCAGCCAATAATGGCCCCGGAGGTCAGGTAGCCCATGGACGCAAGGACCCAGACTACGCTGGCCGCCGCTGCCAGCGCCAGCCCGGCCGCCTGGATTACCTGATGCTGCCTGAAGCCGCTCCGGCTCCAGGGCCACAGATGGTCCCAGGCCTCGGCGACGAGGCGGCTGGCCATGCTGCTGCGGCGCTCATAGGAGGGGTGCGCCGGTGCCGTCATCATGCGCGGATCAACCAGGGTCACGCCCGTCGGCGCTGGTTGCTCGGCCGGCGCCTCATCCGACAGCATGACCACCGGGATGAAATAGCCGTTGGCATCAATCGGTGTCAGCGGCAGCCCGGCCTTGTCGCGCCGCTTGCGTTCGTGGACCAGCGGAGGACAGGAGTGGTCATCGGTGTACAGCACCATGCAGTCCATGCAGAGCATGCACTCACGCTGGTCGATGCGGCCATCGGCATCAATGGCCAGCGAGCCACAGCCCTTGGCGCAGGCCTTGCAGGTGCTGCACTCCTGTTTGCGCTTCAGTCCGAACCAGCGGAACGTCGTCGGCATGGCCAGTCCTGCCCCCAGCGGGCACAGATACTTGCAGAAGGGGCGCTCGGTGAAGATCGAGAGCCCGAGCAGGCCGCCGGCAAACAGGGTATAGGGCCAGCTGCGGTTGAGCAGGCCGACCAGGAAGGTGGTCTTGAACGGCTCGACCTCGGCCAGTTGCTCGGCCAGCCCCATCGAGAACAGGGACACGGCCAGCAGGCCCAGGAAGACGATGTATTTCACCCACTTCAGCCGGTTGTGCAGCGCCATCGGCAGCATGAACTGGAAGCGGCGCAGGCCGATCTTGCCGGCAATCTTGTAGAGCAGCTCCGACAGCGAGCCAAACGGGCACAGCCAGCCGCAGAACAGGCCGCGGCCCCACACAAATACGGTGACAACGATGAAGATCCAGAACAGGAAGATGAAGGGATCGGAAAGGAACAGCTCCCATTGCCACTGGAACAGCAGGGAGTGGAACCAGGTCAGTACCTGCGTGATGGATGGCTGCGCCATCAGGTGGAAGCCCACAAAGAAGATGCTGAGCAGCCAGAATGTGTATTTGAAAACATCCACCGGCCATTTGTGCTTGCGGCGGGACATCCGGGTCAGCCTGTCGCGGTTGGCATAAACGACCGCCACCCCGATGAGCAGGGCAACAAACAGGCCGATTTCCACCGCACGTGTTTTCCAGACCCTGACCCAGGGGGCATCCGGCTTGATGACCTTGGGCCGGCCCCCTTTCAGATAGCTGGCCGGCAGCCAGTATTCGCGGTCGAAGTTGATGAAGGTGCGGGCGCCGGTTTCACGGTCGACACGGTTGCCGAGGAAAGTGAATTTCCACGGAAAGGCGCCGGAGAAGGACGGCGACCTCACGATGAAAATGCCGGATTCGCTGAAGCCCGGCGAGCCGGCTGCGACGACTCCGTAGAGGTTGAGGTAATCCGTGTCGCGGAAGGTGAACGCATCCTGCCCCTGGCGAACCTGGACACGGTCGTAGATGCCGCCGCGCACAAAGCCGGAGCCCTTGAAGGACTCGATGCCCGCAGTCCGGATCACGAAAATGGCATGCTCCCCCGGCGTGAGGCGCGCCATCAGGTCTTGCCAGCCCCTTTCGCCGAGAATGGCGCGGCCGATCCCGGGGTGATTCAGGTAGCCAAACCACAGGTCGATAAAGGGCTCCGGGCCACGTGGCAATCCCACCTGTTCCGGTTCCACCGTCAGACGCTGTACCGCGCCGTCGTTTACCAGTGCTGCCCAGTCCAGTGTGCTGGCGGTATCAGTGAATGTGGCCTGGGGCCGGATGGTGGGCTGCAGGATGCCGACCTGCCGCGCCACTGCAGTGCCGGAGGCCATCATCACCTGATTCTGGGCGATGACCGTGACCGTGGCCCCGGAAATGGCATCCAGGCCGATTATGTCTTCCTCCGGGCGTGAGCGGCCAATCTCGATGTTGTCGCCGACAAACTTGCCCAGATACTGGTTATTGAAAGCAATCAGGGAGGACTCGGGGATGCCCAGCAGCAGGATGGGTTCCGAGTGCTTGAGCACTTTGACACCGACAAAGCGTCCTGCGGGGTTCATGCCGATCAGGGTGACGACGGGTTTGCCGGAATAGGCCGGGGTGTCCGTAATGTCCGTGGAGAGCATGACGTAACCGGCGAGCGTGCGCTGGCCGTTGGCGTCCGTATAGCCCTCGACGTAGGAAGGGTTGCCCTTGCGTGTCGAGAATGAGGTGGCACCTGGCAGAACGTCGTTGCAGGGCACCAGGGAACACAGGGCGGGATTGGTGTGCAGGTCGGCGGGCAGGGCGGCCTGATAGGCCGAGTCTGCATGGGTGGCCGGGGTCAGGGCGAAAGCCAGGGCAGCTGTCACCACGGCGTGGCGCAAAGCGGAGAACAATCTCATGCATGCACTCCGATGAAGGGTGATCCGGAGTCTGGCCAGCAGCGGGCAGACTGTCATTGCCCTTGGTCAATCCCTGGCGTGGTGCCGGTCAGGGAAGCGGGTGGAACAGACACACAGGAGGCACCAGCCTCCTGTGTGTCAACGCACCGGTACAGAAAGGCTTACGCCTCAACGATCATGCGGCTGCGCATTTCAAGGTGCAGGGCATGACAGAAGTGTGTGCAGTAACACCAGAACACGCCCGGCTTGTCGGCCTTGAAGGTCACTGATTTGGTTTCCTGCGGATTGACGATGAAGTTGACGTTGTACTTCGGAATGGCGAAGCCGTGCGTCAGATCCTCGACCTTGTCCAGATTGGTCAGGATGATGGTGACCTCATCGCCTACCTTGAGCCTGAATTCGCGCGGCTCAAAGGCCGGGGCCTGCGAGGTGATCTTTACGGTGACCTTTTTCCCGTTGCGGAATACGCCGGCCTCTTTCGGGTCCTTGATGGCATTCGGGAATTCATCAATGTTGTAGACCTGCTTCGGCTGCAGCAGCTCACGCTTGAAGATGATGAAGTCGTGCGGTTCCGGTCGAACCGGGTGATCCGCCATCAGCACCATCTTGTCGCCGGAGATGTCGACCAGCTGTTCGGTTTCAGCATGCAGCGGGCCCACCGGCAGGAAACGGTCCTTGGAGAACTTGCAGCCGACACACAGCCACTTGCCATCGGCAAACATGGTTTCCGACTGCGAGGCATTGATATGGCCGGGCTGGTAGTGCACATCCAGGCGATCCACCACGTAGTTGGCTTTCTTGTCGCCGGCATGGAACTTGATTGCCGCCTCCACATTCCACTTCACCACCTGGCTGTCCAGGAACAGGGTGGTATAGGCATTGCCGCGCCCGTCGAATGCCGTGTGCAGGGGGCCGAGGCCGATTTCGACTTCGGCAACAATGGCCTTGTCGAGTTCGGTCAGCTTGCCGTCAAACCAGTCCAGCACCTTGGCCAGTTCGATCACGGTGGCAGTGGGGGAGAGCTTGCCGGCGCAGATGAAGTACTTGCCGTCCGGGGTGGCGTTCACGCCGTGCGGGTTTTTCGGCACCGATACATAGGCAACCAGTGCCGTCTTCGGGTCCTTGTTGGCCGCAACAGTGGCATCGACCACCGGTACTTTTGAGTCCCCGTAGGTTCGGCTCTTGCCGGCCTTCACCGCTTCTTCGATACGAGCGATATTGAAGAAGATGCAGCGGTCGCGCTCGGCGGACATCATGTCCTCGTAGTGCGCGCCCATTTCGGTGTTGTACTGGTTGGTGGCGGCCAGCTTGCCATCGTAGGAGGTGGCAGCCAGGTCACAGTTGCCATCAATCAACGCCTGCCAGCGGACTTCCATCGTCTCGGCATCGACGCAGGTGAACAGCGAATGGTACTGCTCCGGTACGTCCGCATCCTTGCCATTGTTTGGCAGAGGAATGCTGAACTCGGAACCTGCAAACACGCGGGTGGTGTAGTTGATTTTCGGGTCTACCGGGTCGCGCTTGTCCGGGAAGATGCCATGGAAGCCCTGGATGTTCGGGATTTCGGTGATCTTGTCGCAGATGAAATAGTCGAGGCGGATGCGGGCCATGCGGCTGTTGATCTTGTCATTGATCCAGGCATAGCGGCCGTCATAGTTGCCATCCTTGTAGGAGGCATGGGTGTGATGGGTGTCGGCAACCGTGTACTTGAGACTGCCATCCGGCTTGGTGCCCATGATGGCCTTGGATTCGTTGGTGATGCCCCAGCCCACCAGTGCGTCCGGATTGAAGCAGGGAACGCGGTGCAGTTCGCGGCCGGACGGCAGGCCGAGCACGCGGAAGTCACCCGTGTGGCCACCGGACCACAGGCCGTAATAGGTGTCGAGCTCGCCCGGCTTCAGGTGTACCGAATGCCCGGCGGCGGCAGCGGCAGGCACGCCTCCTTTTTCCTTGTCCTTGTCTTCCTTGCTGCAGGCAGACAGGCCGACTGACAGGCCGGCACCGGCAAGACCGGTCAGCGCCGCCGTATTAAGAAACTTGCGGCGGCTCATGCCAGGCATGTCGTCGACCGGGTTCGTTTTGTTGTCCTTCATGAACGCATCACTCCCGTGACTGTGAATTCGATCGTCGGCTGCATACCCAGCGGGCAAGACAAAACCGCACCTGCGACATTTTGTCGCACCCTGATCCTAGGCTTTGAAGGTAGGTTAAACATTGACCTTGCGCAAGGAAGTGCACTGGAATGATGCAGGAGGTATTAGGGATGAGAAGGAGCTTTGGGCGGGTGTAGCGGAGAGTTGTCGCGGTTGCCCCGCCCCGGCGTGACCGGCAGGGCGAGGCAATCGGAAAAGGCCGCCCGGATCCGGGCAGCGCTGGCGGGTAAGACCGGAATCAGACGTTGAAGCGGAAGTGCATCACATCGCCGTCCTTGACGATGTACTCCTTGCCTTCCAGACGCCACTTGCCGGCTTCCTTGGCCCCGGCTTCGCCGTTGTACTTCACGAAGTCTTCATAGGCGATGACTTCGGCACGGATGAAGCCTTTTTCAAAGTCGGTGTGAATGACGCCGGCGGCCTGCGGCGCGGTGGCGCCGACCTTGATGGTCCAGGCGCGCACTTCTTTCACGCCAGCGGTGAAATAGGTCTGCAGACCGAGCAGCTGGTAGCCGGCGCGTATCACGCGATTGAGGCCGGGTTCTTCCATGCCCAGGGTTTCCAGGAACTCCACTTTGTCAGCTTCGTCCAGTTCGGCAATTTCCGACTCGATCTTGTTGCAGATCGGTACCACAATCGCGTTTTCGGATTCGGCATACTTCACCACGGCATCCAGGTGCGGATTGTTGTCGAAGCCGTCTTCCGAGACGTTGGCGATGTACATCACCGGCTTGGTGGTGATGAGGCAGAGCGGCCGGAGTATGGCCAGTTCGTCGGCGCTCAGGTTCATGGTGCGAACACGCAGGCCTTCAGTCAGCGTCGGCAGGACTTTCTCCATCACGGCTTTCAATGCCAGTGACTCCTTGTCGCCGCCCTTGGCCTGCTTTTCCACGCGCTTCATGGCTTTTTCTACGGTATCCAGATCCGCCAGCGCCAGTTCCATGTTGATGATCTCGATGTCATCGACCGGATTGATGCGGTTGGACACGTGAATGACGTTGTCATCCTCGAAGCAGCGCACGACGTGGGCGATGGCATCGGTTTCACGGATATTGGCGAGGAACTGGTTGCCCAGGCCTTCGCCCTTGGAGGCGCCGGCAACAAGGCCGGCAATGTCCACGAACTCGATGGTGGCGGGCTGGATGCGCTGCGGCTTGACGATGGCCGACAGGGCGTCCTGGCGGGGATCGGGTACGGGCACAATGCCGGTATTGGGCTCAATGGTGCAGAACGGAAAGTTTTCCGCCGCGATACCGGCCTTGGTCAGTGCATTGAACAGGGTGGATTTGCCGACGTTGGGAAGTCCGACGATACCGCAGTTGATAGCCATTTGTTGCCTCGCAGGTCAGGGCGCGATTACCGCTCCCCAACGAAAAAACCTAACGAAAAAACCTGGGAAATGCGTTCCTGAAAAAATCAGGCCTTGAAACCGTTCAGCTTGTTCATTACTGCCGCCAGCTTGCCGGCGACCAGGTCATCACTCAGGGCTTCGGCGGCATCCAGTGCGGCCTCGATCTTTTCCTGTTCCGTGGCAGGTGCCTTGCCCAGCACATAGTTTGATACCTGTTTGGCATCGCCGGGATGACCAATGCCGACACGCAGGCGGTGAAAGCCGTTCTGGTTGGCCAGCGCGGGAATGATGTCGCGCAAACCGTTGTGACCGCCATGGCCGCCGCCGGTTTTCAGGCGGATGGTGCCAGGAGGCAGGTCGAGCTCGTCATGTGCCACGAGAATCTCGTCCGGGAGAATCTTGAAGAAGGTGGCCAGTGCGCCCACCGACTGTCCCGAGCGGTTCATGAAGGTGGTCGGGATCAGCAAGCGCAGATCCTGGCCGTTGACCGTGCCGCGTCCGCTGATGCCGAAGTATTTCGGTTCGGGGCTCAGGCGGATGCCGTATTTGTCGGCAAGCCGCTCCACAAACCACTGGCCGGCATTGTGCCTGGTGGCCGCATATTCGGGGCCCGGATTTCCGAGGCCGACGATCAGGCGAAGTGCAGTCATGGCATACCGCTGTAGTTGTGCATCAGCTCAATAAAAAAACGGGGCCCAGAGGCCCCGCTTTTGTCGTGCACCGGGCCGCTATATTACGCGTCGGCCGTGCTCTTGTGCACGTTGGCGATCGGCTGATCGTAGTCGTGACCAAGGGCCAGTGACGGGATTTCCACGCCGGCGGGCAGGGTGATGTTGGAGAGATGCAGGCTGGTGCCGACATGCACATCCTTCAGGTCCACCGCGATGAATTCCGGCAGGTTGGCCGGCAGACAGGCGATTTCCACTTCGTTGGCCATGATGGAGAGCGCGCCGCCTTCGGACTTCACGCCGATGCAGGTGTCCTGGTTCAGGTAGTGCAGGGGCACCTTCATCACCAGCTTGTGGGCAGCATCCACACGCAGGAAGTCGGCGTGCAGCGGAGTGCCCTTGGCAGGGTGACGCTGCAGGTCCTTGATCACGGCCTGCTGCGGCTTGCCATCAACGTTGATGGTGAGCACGTGGGAGTAGAAGGCTTCGTTGGACAGGGCCTTGACCAGTTCCTTCAGTTCGAGGGTGATGGACTGGGCAGGTTCCTTGCCACCGTAAATCACGGCGGGCAGTTTGGCTTCCAGGCGACGCAGGCGGCGGCTCGCACCTTTCCCTTCGTCGGACCGGACCTGGGCATTCAGAGTAAAGCTAATGGTGGACATGGTATGTCTCCAGTTTTTCCGCCATCACCCTGCGACCAGGTGGTGACGGAACGTAAACCCGGGCGGTATTGCCCGGTAGTACATCGACGGATGCAGGTCTGCTCAGAGCAGTTCGAACATCGCGCTGATGGATTCTTCGTTGTTGATGCGACGCACGGTCTCGGCCAGCATCGCGGACAGCGATACCTGACGGATGCGTCCGGTGGCGAGCGCTTCTTCGGTGAGCGGAATGGTGTCGGTCACCACCAGCTCGTCGAGCACGGAGTTCTTGATGTTGGCAATCGCCGGACCGGACAGCACGGCATGCGTGCAATAAGCCAGTACGCGACGGGCGCCGTGTTCTTTCAGGGCGGCCGCGGCCTTGCACAGGGTGCCGGCGGTATCGACCATGTCATCCACGATGACGCAGTCACGGCCCTTAACTTCACCGATGATGTGCATCACCTGCGATTCGTTGGCCTTGGGACGACGCTTGTCGATGATGGCCAGATCGGCTTCGTCCAGTTGCTTGGCCACCGCACGCGCACGCACCACGCCACCCACGTCCGGCGACACCACCATCAGGTTGTCGTAACCCTGTTTCTGGATGTCGGCCAGCAGCACGGGCGAGGCATAAATGTTGTCGACCGGAATATCGAAGAAACCCTGGATCTGGTCGGCATGAAGATCGACGGTGAGCACGCGATCCACGCCCACGGTCGTCAGCATGTCGGCAACGATCTTGGCGGTGATGGGCACGCGTGCCGAGCGGACGCGACGGTCCTGGCGGGCATAGCCGAAATACGGAATCACTGCCGTAATGCGGCCGGCAGAGGCGCGGCGCAGGGCATCCGCCATGACAATCATTTCCATGAGGTTGTCATTGGTGGGTTTGCACGTGGACTGCAGGATGAAGACATCCTTGCCGCGCACGTTGTCATTGATCTCGATCTGGATCTCGCCGTCAGAGAAGCGGCCCACGTGCGCATCACCCAGTGGTGTGTGCAGATGAGTGGCAACCTTGCGGGCCAGTTCAGGATTGGCATTGCCGGTAAACAGAACCAGATTGGGCATGATGATGCTTTCGGCTGACTGGGAAAATGGCAGGGGCGGCTGGATTCGAACCAACGCATGACGGGATCAAAACCCGTTGCCTTACCGCTTGGCGACGCCCCTATTTATACGGTCTGCAGTCGTCATGACTGCAGACCTGCACGCCTGTTGCGGCACAGGTCCGCAACAGGCTCACGCTAAATCCTGCGGATTTACGAGCGGCACATCCTTGTGCCGCCCTCTTGATCAGTCAATGGCGGCCAGCGCGACATGGGCGGGAGACTGGTTGCAGCCATGACTCACAAAACCCGGAATGGGGCTGGTGGCCAGCAGGCGCTCCGCCGTGGCGCGATCAGGACAGGCAATAAAACAGCAGGCGCCGGTCCCCGTCATCCGGGCGGTGCCATGCTGAGTCAGCCAGTTCAGGGCCGCATCTACTTCAGGAGAGAGCTGGCGAACGATGTTTTCACAGTCGTTGCGAACGCTCCGGGCAAGCCCTCCCCCGAGAAAGGCGGCTACTGTAATGGCGGGGGTATGACGTGTCAATTGCGGGTGGCGGAAGACATCGGCCGTGCTGACGTGCGCTGCCGGTGTCAGCACCAGATACCAGGGCTCGGGAATGTCGACCGGTGTCAGGTCTTCCCCGACCCCTTCAGCCCAGGCGGCCCGGCCAAGCACGAACACGGGCACATCCGCGCCAAGACTCAGGCCCAGGCGGGCCAGTTCGGGCAATGGCAGGTGGAGTGCCCACAGCCGGTTCAGGCCGAGCAGGGTGGTGGCGGCATCGGAGGAGCCACCCCCGATGCCGCCACCCATGGGCAGGCGTTTCTCGAGCGTGATGTCGGCGCCGAAGGGGCAGCCGCTATGGTGTTGCAGCAGGCGGGCGGCGCGCACGATCAGGTTGCTGTCGGCCGGCACGCCGGGCAGCTCGGGAGTGAGCTGGATGTCGCCATCATCCCGGTGCCGGAAGTGCAGGGTGTCTGCCTGCTCCAGAAACTGGAAGACGGTTTGCAACAGGTGGTAGCCATCCGGACGGCGGCCGGTGATGTGCAGGAACAGGTTGAGCTTGGCCGGCGCGGGCAGGGTCAGTGACTTCATGGGGCGGGTT
>CAYGBB010000015.1:6190-16038 GCA_964347985.1 uncultured Moraxellaceae bacterium | reverse complement strand
CACTTCCAGCGTCAACGGATCCGTCTGGCGCAGGGAGTAATCTTTCAATACCGGCAGCTGCAATAGCGGCTCACGCAAATCCAGAATAAAGGTTTCCACATGCAACTTGGCCAGCAATGACTTCATGTCGGTATTTTCGACAATGGTGCCGTGATCAATGATGGCAATGTCCCGACAGAGGCTCTCGGCCTCTTCCAGATAATGAGTCGTCAGGATAATGGTGGTACCGGCCCGGTTGAGCTCGGTCAGGAACTCCCACATGGAACGGCGAAGCTCGATATCCACCCCGGCGGTCGGCTCATCCAGAATCAGCAACCGCGGCTCGTGCACCATCGCACGCGCTATCATCAGGCGTCGCTTCATCCCACCGGAAAGCATGCGTGCCTGCTGGTCGTGTTTTTCCCACAACCCCAGCAAGTGCAGATATTTCTCCGCCCGCTCATAGGCCATCCTGCGCTCGATACCGTAATAGCCCGCTTGCGTTGCAAGAATATCAATAACTTTTTCAAACTGGCCGAAATTGAACTCCTGTGGCACCACGCCCAACTGCTGCTTGGCCAGGGACAGATCCGTATCAATGCTGTGGCCGAAAATGCGCACCTCCCCCGAAGTTTTTTTGACGAGCGAACTGACCACGCCAATGGTGGTGGACTTGCCTGCCCCGTTAGGCCCAAGCAGGGCATAAAAATCACCGGCATCGACATCCAGATTGATCCCACGGAGTGCCTGCACACCATTCCGATAGGTTTTGGTCAGATCCCGGATACTCAGGGCTACCGTCATGAAGATACTCTCGGGTGGAAAAGCAAATATTTGGAAGATGCCTATATGGGGGGCGAATCAGGAATTTACAGTAGCTCGCGATAAGCACGCACATCACACCCGCCTGGCTCACCCCGCCATACCCAGCGCAAAACATCCTCATCGTCAAACCAGAGCCACGCCCCCTCCATCATCCAGGGCCAATCCGTTTCATCTATCTCGTTACGGGCCAGCAGATGATAGATAAAGGCAGCAAGAATGGTGTCATGAGTAACATGAACCGTTAATGAGCCGGGAGGGCCCAGATTGTCCTGTATATGACGAATCAGTTTCGCAGTCCCTGCCTTGGGACTCAGCAAGCCCGCCAGCGGCTCTTGCAAATGGCGATTGATAAAGGCCAGCGGCCCCAATGTCAGAAACAGGGGACCTGCCTCAATGAGGCTGTGCACAAAGCAGCCAGGTTCTACCAGCGTTGTCGCAGGACGAACCTCTAGTGCAGTGCCCGCCCCACGGGCCATCGCCAGGGCGGTATCGACACAACGCTCCACCGGGCTGGAGTACAGCCCGTGCAGGGGCATTGTCAGCTCTCGCCCCCAACGCTCGGCAAGCGCCACCCCTTCCGGGGTCAGCGGCAAATCATAGGAAGGAATGCCATTACCCGACTCTCTCACCGAGTGCCTGGTCAGCAGTGCCAGCGGGCGATCCGAAGGCAGCAGGACTATGCCGGATCGCTGGGCCGGATGGAGGTCTGCCATCCCCTACTCCAGAAAATACGTTGATAAATCATGAGTCTACCATGAGTCCTGACATACCTGGGGGCGCCCCTGCGCCTGCTTTTTATGCAGTAGGGACACTTCCTGAGCCTCGTTCAAGCTATTTACGAAATTTTACGTTTGTACAATACAAACATGAGGTCATGAGCGCCTTTTGTTGTATAGTACAAACAGGCGGTAATCGAAGAGGACAGGTAATGCGTATAGCCATAGTGGGATCAGGAATAGCTGGACTAAGTGCCGCGTGGCTACTCGCATCAAAGCATGATGTTGTCCTGTACGAAGCAAACGACTATGCCGGTGGTCACAGCAACACCGTTCAAGTTGAGCTCGATGGCATCAGCCACCCTGTGGATACAGGCTTTCTGGTTCATAACGATCGAACATACCCAAACCTGATCAAGCTGTTTCCCCTGCTTGGCGTTGAGACCCCAGCCAGTGAAATGACATTCAGTGTCAGCCTGCCTGGAGCGGACCTTGAATGGGCTGGTGCCAATATGGCCACGCTGTTTGCGCAGCCCCGCAACATTGTCCGCCCGGCATTCTGGCGCATGGTGCGAGACATCCTTCGTTTCAATCGCGAATCCAGAGGCATGCTGAATCAGGTTCGTTCAACTGGCATCACGTTGGGCCAGTTGCTGCATGCAGGCCATTACAGCCAGGAGTTCCGTGACTGGTATCTCTACCCGATGGGTGCAGCCATCTGGTCCAGCCCGCTGAAGGACATGAATGGGTTTCCTGCCGAAACATTCATCCAGTTCTGCCTCAATCACGGCCTGCTTCAGGTAATGGATCGGCCACAGTGGAAAACGGTAAAGAATGGTTCCCGGGAGTACGTACGGGCCATGCTGAAAAATTTGCCAGACATCCGTCTTTCCACACCAGTGACTGCAGTCACAAGGACAGGAAACAGTGCTGACATCACTACAGCCAACGGCACTGAACAGTACGATCACGTCATCATGGCCTGCCACACCGACCAGACCCTGGCAATTCTCAAGGATGCACATCCAGACGAGCGAGATGTACTGAGCGCCATTCGCTATCAGCCAAACGTAGCGTGGCTGCATACCGACACTGCCCTGATGCCCAAAAGGCATCGCACCTGGTCTGCATGGAATTACTACAGTTCAGGTAGCCAGGAAGAAACCGGTCCCGTTGCAGTTACTTACTGGTTAAGCAAGCTACAAGCCCTGCCGTTCCGTACCGATGTATTTCTCACCTTGAATCCACCGGTAGCACCACAGGCAGACCGGGTCATACAACGCATTGAATACGCCCATCCCCTGCTTGATCAGGCCGCCTATCAGGCACAGAAAAAGCTTCCCGGCATACAAGGCCTGAACAGGGTTTTCTTCTGTGGCGCATGGGCCGGTTACGGATTTCATGAAGATGGTCTGAAGGCTGGAATGGAGGTCGCTCGGCTTTTAGGCGCTGACATACCGTGGGAAGGTCAAAATGGACGGTAATTGGCTTTACCGGGGAACCGTTGCGCATGCCCGAATGACACCAGAAAAGCATGCGTTCAGTTATCCCGCCTTTTTCATCTGTTTCCCGTTGTCACGGAAGCTGGACCTGAAAAAGCGGATGTTCAGCCTCGACCGCTTCAATCTGTTCAGCTTCAATGAGAAAGATCATGGTGATCACAACAATGCCCTTGCATGGATAAAAAACATTCTGGCTTCCGAAGACATTCCAGATGCCGACGGCGAAGTCTGGCTGATGACCATGCCAAGAATGCTGGGGTTTGTATTTAACCCGGTCAGCTTCTGGTGGTGCCACGACCGCAGTGGACAACTGCGCGCAGTCTTGTGCGAGGTCCACAACACCTTTGGTGAAAGGCACTGCTATCTGCTGGTAGCTCCAGGCAACGGCATCATTGCCGATAACACCCGGCTGCAATCAAAAAAGATATTTCATGTCTCCCCTTTTCTTGAGGTCAAGGGGAGTTACCGGTTCAGGCTTTCATTTAATGAGCAGCATCGCACGGTGGGAATTGATTATTTTGAGGAAGATACCAGGGTACTTAAAACGATCATTACAGGAAAGTCATACCCCCTGAACGACCGTGAACTATTGAGGACTGTATTTTCATTCGGATTCGCTACCCTCATGGTGGTCCTGCGCATCAACTGGCAGGCACTCAAACTGTTCCTCAAAGGCATTACCTTTCACCACAAGCCGACTCCCCCCTCCCAGGAGATTTCACGATGAATTCTACCGTGCTGAGCTCAGTATCGACGACCACCAAGATTCCAGCAGCTGCTCGTACCTTCCTGAGCCTGCTTGAACGGCTCCAGATTGGTCGGCTTGATCTGATCACTCCGGAAGGAAGCAGGCTTGAGTTCAACGGAAAAGAACAAGGCACACATGCCAATATCCAGATCAAGGACTGGGGCGCAATCAGCAACATCATGAAAAGTGGTGATATCGGCGTCGCTGAGGCTTACCGTGACAACAAAATAGACACTACAGACTTGCTCGCCTTGCTGATGCTTGGCCTGGAAAACCAGTCCATTCTTGAAAAAGCACTGCATGGAAATTTTCTGGGAACCGTATTCTATCGGCTGCGACACCTGCTTAACCGGAATACCCGCTCTGGCAGCAAAAAGAACATTCATGCGCACTATGATATCGGCAATGACTTCTATCGCTTGTGGCTCGATCCATCAATGACCTACTCCGCTGCAATCTTCCAGGATGACACGAAAACACTGCAACAGGCACAACACATAAAATACGACAGACTGCTGGATATGCTTGACGTCAAGCGTGGTGATCATGTACTCGAAATCGGCTGTGGCTGGGGTGCCTTGGCTGAATATGCAGCAATCACCCGTGGCTGCTATGTAACCGGGATATCGCTTTCTCGCGAACAGTTGGCCTGGGCCAGAGACAGGGTCAAGGGTACGCCAGCAGAAGGACGCACACACTTCCAGTTTCTGGATTACCGCGACCTCATCGGAAAATACGATGCCGTGATATCCATAGAAATGTTTGAGGCCGTCGGCGAATCCTACTGGCCTTCATACTTCAAGACAGTATCCGCGTCATTGCGTCCAGGAGGGCGTGCCGCCATTCAAACCATCACCATTGATAATGATCGGTTTAATGATTACCGGAGAGGGACCGACTTTATTCAGCAGTACATATTTCCTGGCGGCATGCTGCCCTCCCCCCAGCGCTTCGAAAATGCGATCCATGAGGCCGGAATGAAGCTGGATCAGCTCCATGAGTTTGGAGCGGACTACGCCAAAACCTTGCGGTTATGGCGTGAAAACTTTGAGAAGGCACTTGAAGAGGTTCGTGCACTTGGTTTTGACGAAGCCTTCATTCGACTTTGGCGCTTCTACTTCTGTTACTGCGAGGCAGGTTTCCTGTCACGTCGTACAGATGTCTGCCAGGCAATGATTTCTGCCAGAGGATAAACAACATGCGAATCCTTCTGAGTTTAATGATTGTCTTACTTATTACTTCCTGTAGTACAAAAATTCATGAGTATCGTGGCATGCAGCCCACGCTGGATCTTCGTGAGTATTTCAGTGGAAGCATTACCGCCTGGGGCCAATTCCAGGATCGTTCCGGAAAAGTCATCAAGCGTTTTACGGTGGACATGACCGGAACCTGGCAGGGAGATAAAGGCAAGCTGGTGGAGTACTTCACCTACGATGATGGCAGCAAGCAGACACGTATCTGGCATCTGACCCGACTGGCAGACGGACGCTATAAAGGGCATGCAGATGATGTAGTGGGAGAAGCCATCGGGTTTGCAGCAGGCCCTGCCCTGAAATGGGAATACACCATGGCCTTGCCGGTAGATGGAAAGATCCATCATGTGCAGTTTAATGACTGGATGTTTCTGCATGACAACCAAACCCTGATCAACCGTGCTGTCATGTCAAAGTTTGGCATACGTCTTGGAGAGGTCACCCTTTTTTTTCGCAAGCAACCACCGTCCGGGGGAGCAGTCAATGAGCCTGAATCCGAAGATCAATGACTGGCACCGGAAACGCATCTGGATTGTTGGTGCCAGCTCAGGCATTGGCCATGCCCTTGCACAACAGTTGTTGAAAAATGGCGCGTTGGTAGCTATCAGTGCCCGTAATGCTGACTCCCTGAATGAGCTTGCCTCGGGGTATCGAGATCAGTCCCTGGCATTACCACTGGATGCTACAGACGAGGCTGGCTGGAAAACAGCCTATGCCGCCATCACCACACACTGGCAAGGACTTGATCTCTTTGTTTACTGCGCCGCCGACTATCAGCCTGTGCGCGCCTGGGAGCTTGATAGCCAAAATGCAGGAAAGATGGTCGAGGTTAACCTGATGGGGGCCATTCGTGGCGTGGCAACCGTGCTTCCCGATATGCTGCAGAAAAAACAGGGAAGCATCAGCATGATTGCCAGCGTCGCCGGATACATGGGGCTGCCAAAATCGCTGATATACGGTCCCACCAAGGCCGCCATGATCAATTTTGCCGAAGGGCTTTACCTTGATCTGCATGACAAGGGCATAGGCGTCAGCGTGATCAATCCAGGCTTTGTGGATACGCCACTCACCAAAACCAATGATTTCGCCATGCCTGCGTTACTGACTCCAGATGCAGCGGCTGCAGAGATCATCTCCGGCCTTGAAAAGGGCGAGTTTGAAATCCATTTCCCCAAACGCTTCACCCGATGGCTACGTGTTGTCCGCCGACTACCCTACCCCATCAGGTTCCGTATCCTTGCCGAGGTTGCGAAGAAGTCATGACCCCATCCCTGCAAAAGCTTATCGACTGGTACAAAACATTAAGCCCGTCCAGCCTTGAAATGCTGGATGCCTATTATGTCGATGCTGCCTATTTCAAGGACCCTTTCAATGAGGTTCACACACGAGAAGCCATCCTGAAAATATTCAGGGACATGTTCGAAACACTTGAACACCCGCGATTTGTTATTGATGACACCATCTGTGAAGGCAACAAGGCGTTCATTATCTGGCGATTCGAGTCAGGGTGGCGTGGTAAACCCATAATCATTAATGGCGGAAGTCATCTCCGTTTCGCGGCAGACGGCCGGGTGGAGTACCATCGGGACTACTGGGATGCTGCCGAAGAGATCTATGAAAAGCTGCCGGTACTGGGTTGGGTACTCCACCGGCTCAAGAAACTGGCAAAGGCCTGAGTCATGAATATGTCACCCATCGCAACCTCAAACAGCACTACCGGTGAAATGCCCATACGGCTGCCCATCAATGCAGTAGAGCGGGAAACCGGTGTTTCCAAGGAACTCCTGCGCATGTGGGAGCGGCGGTACCACTTTCCCACACCTGATCGGGATGATCAGGGGGATCGCATCTATCCACAGGATCAGGTCAACAAGCTTCGCTTGCTCAGGCGTTTGATTGATGCCGGTTTCCGCCCTGGCAAGATCATCGCCCTCGATATTCCTGATCTTGAAAACCTGTTGCGCTCCCAAAACAAATCACAGCCCGATATTGCACCAGAAATTGAAAAGGAACTGATTGATATCCTGAAGAGCAAGGACCCGCACCGCGTTCGCGAGTACCTTTCACACCAGATGGTCAAGCTCGGCTTGCAGACATTCATTCTCGACTTCCTCCGGCACGCCAACTTTATTGTGGGTGATACCTGGATGCGCGGATTGATCGAGGTTCATGAAGAGCATCTGTATACTGAACAGATTCAATCACTGATCCGTACTGCCATTACCAGTTTGAGGGTCGCCAGCAATCCACCTCACATCATGCTGACAACTGCTCCTGATGAAAATCATACGCTGGGCCTGCTGATGGTGGAGGCCATGATGCGTCTTGATAATGTTGATGCCATCTGTTTTGGTGCCAAGATGCCGGTAAGAGACATTGCGCAAGCTGTTCAGAAACACAAGATGAACATTGTCGCCCTTTCCTTCAGTGCTTCTTATCCGACCAGCAAAGCCATCGAATTTCTGGAAGAACTACGTTTCCGGCTTCCACTCAGTATAGATATCTGGGCTGGTGGAAATTCCCTGCGTTCAACCCGCCGCAGCATTGAGGCAGTCGAATTTTTTCATGATCTTGATAGCATTCGCAAAGCCGTCACAGTCTGGCGCCGTGCACATGGTGTCACCCCATGAGCACAGCACGCCACCTGGTTTGGCTGCGTGCGGACCTGCGTACCAGCGACAACACAGCACTTGCCGCGGCCTGCCTGGACAAGCACGCCGAAGTTGCCTGCGTGTATGCCATTACACCCCGGCAGTGGCAGCAGCATGATGTCGCCGGCGTGCGGGTGGACTTTGAGTTGCGGTCACTGATGTCGCTGAAGAGTGCGCTCGACAAACTCAATATTCCCCTGTTGATAGTGGAGGCGCCTGATTTCAAGGGTCTGCCAAAAGCGCTGGCTACCCTCTGCCAGAAGCACCAGATCACTAGTGTGCACTGCAACATCCAGTACGAGGTCAATGAACAGATACGTGACAAAGCCGTTCAACATACACTGGACAGCATTGGTGTCGCTTTTCACGCTCATCATGACCAGTGCGTTGTGACACCCGGAACCGTACTGACCAACGACGGCCGTTTCTATTCCGTTTTCACACCGTTCAAGAAAAACTGGCTGAGCCGACTGGACGTTAGCGGATTGACCCTGTTACCGGCACCTACAAAACGACGCAACCAGTTTGCCGACAGTGAACCGGTGCCTGCATCGGTTAAAGGCTTCAAGTCTCATGTGAAGACAGAAACCGCGCTGGCCTGGTGGCCCGCCGGTGAAAAGGCCGCGCAGCAACGCCTGGCCGGTTTTATCGCTCATGGCCTGAAACATTACGACGAGCGTCGTGATTTTCCGGAGCTCACCCATGATGATGGAGTCAGCCGCCTTTCACCCTATCTTGCCGTTGGGAGCATCTCATCCCGACAGTGCCTGAATGCCGCCTTCAATTACCGGCACCAGCACGGAGGCAGCAAAGGGGTTGAACAATGGATCAGCGAGATTGGCTGGCGTGACTTTTACAAGCACGTTCTGGTCGGCTGGCCACGTGTCTGCATGCACCAGCCATTCAGGCTGGAAACATCCCCCATCCCATGGCGTCATGACACAACGGATTTCCAGCGCTGGTGCGAAGGCAAGACCGGATTCCCGCTGGTGGATGCTGCCATGCGCCAGTTGCAGCAAACGGGGTGGATGCATAACCGCCTGCGCATGGTCGTTGCCATGTTCCTGACCAAGGACCTGTTCATCGACTGGCGCTGGGGTGAAAAGTTCTTCATGCAGCACCTGATTGATGGAGACCTTTCCGCCAACAACGGCGGCTGGCAGTGGTCGGCTTCAACCGGGAACGATGCCGCCCCCTATTTCCGCATCTTCAATCCCGTTCTGCAAAGCGAGCGCTTTGACCCCAAGGGTAACTTCATCCGTGAATATGTTCCTGAGTTACGGGAGATCAGGGACAAATCGATTCACCAGCCGTTACCCTCGCTGTTCTCCAGCTATCCGGCCCCCATGGTGGACCGCCGTATCGTCAAGGACCGCGTCCTTTCCCACTTCAGGAATCTGAAGCCGCTCGCGCCGCCTGCAGAGCGATAACCCGCATAAAAAAACCGCCGGTAGAGGGCGGTTTTTTTATGCCGTTGCGCCAGCATCACGCTCAGGCCGGATTCAGCTCCCGGAACAGCGCCACATACTCCTCGGTCAGCTTGTGCTTGGGCGAGAGATGCACCAGCGGCAATGAGCGCTCATGGGATTCTTTCATGATTACCGATGAGGAAAGGTGGGAGTGCAGGATGGGGAGTCCCTCATTGCGTAACTCTTCCACCAGCTTCACTGGCAAACTGGCACGGGGCTGAAACTGGTTGACCACAATCCCCTCCACCTCCAGCTCGTCATTATGATCCGCCCGTGCCTCACCCACATTTTCCAGAAGCGTGTATAGCGCCCGCCGGGAAAATGCATCGCAATCAAAGGGAATCAGGCAGCGCTGAGCGGCAATCAGGGCAGACAGCGTATAAAAATTGAAGGCCGGAGGCGTATCGATATAGATGGCATCGTATGTCTGGCTCAGCTCCTTGAGGGCAGTGGCCAGCTTGAATATCTTGTGCTTGGTCTCCAGCAGGTGCTCGATCTCGCCGAGTTCCGGATTGGAGGGGATCACATGGAGATTCTCGAAGGGCGTCTTGTGCACAAACTCGGAAAGCGGCTTCTCCTTGAGCTTGAACTGTAGCGTCTGGGCAAAAAACTGGCCGATATTCGGGGTCAGCTCCTGCTTGTCCCGGGAGAATTCCGCTGCCTCACCCAGCATGTATTGCGTGGCATTGCACTGCGGGTCCAGAT